>JBBDWV010000052.1:7803-81492 GCA_040902655.1 Mycobacteriales bacterium | reverse complement strand
GGGGGCCCCCCGGGGGGGGGGCCCCCGCGCAGGGTCAGGACGACTCGGCGAAGGACTTTGTCAGCACGCTGACGTACTCCTCGGGAGCGTCGAGCAGCCCGGTGATCGCCTCGTCGAGCTCCTCGCCCGACAGGTAGTTGAACGGGCGCTTGGCCTCTGCGGCCCGCGCGACGAGGGTCGGGTCCTCCACCGTCTCGGCCAGAGCGCCTCGCAGGCACTCGAGGGCGTCGGCGTCCATGTCCGGCGGACCGACGAGCGGCCGACCGACGTCGAGCAGGTTGAGGTGTGCCTCCAGCAGCGCCTTCTGGTCCTCGTCGATGTCCAGCTCGAGGATGGTGGGTGCGTCGGGGGCGATGTCGGGACGCTCGCGATCGAAGGTCACCAGCGCCTGCTGGTCCCCGCTCTCCAGGCCGGCCTGTCGGCTGTCGAGCTGACCGGACATCCCGTCCACGCTGCCCTGGAGCAGGGCCAGCTCGACCTCGCTAGAGCCCTCGAAGCCGGTGACCAGCTTGGCGTCGAGGTCGAAGACCGAGATGAGCAGCGACGGCGTCACGAAGTCCGAGGCGCCGGGTCCGGTCGAGCCGAACTTGAAGCCGGATGCGGCCTCGACGTCCTCCCAGGTCTTGTACTGGCTGTCACCGGCCGAGACGATCATCTGCGCGTCGCCGGCGACCCGCCCGATGTAGCTGAGCTCGTCGAGCTTGAAGGAGGCGCCCTCGGCCCCGGCGAGGGATGCGCCACCGGCGCCGATGCCGTTCATGATGGCGAACGAGGTGCCGTCCGCATCCGCGGTCAGCAGCTCGTTCAGGGCGAGCAGGCCCCCGGCGCCGGGCTTGTTCTTCACGACGACGGTGGCGCCGATCTTGTCGCCCAGCGTCGGAGCGATCAGGCGGGCGTAGGAGTCGTAGCCGCCACCGGGCGAGTACGGCACGACGAGGGTGAGGTTCTCCCCCTCGAGCCCGGCACAGGCGTCGGCGTCCGCTGCGCCACCGGCGCTCTCGCCGGTCGCCGCGGTGTCCGGGTCGCCCGAGCCACAGGCGCTGAGCAGGAGTGCGCAGGCCACCAGGGCCGGCAGCGGTCGGGTCAGGGAGTGCCGGAGCGTGCTGCGGTTCATCGAGGGAGGCCTCTCATCGGGAACGGGGGACGTGGAAGTAATGCTGCGAGGGGTCACGAGAACAGCCCCTCAGGGACCGAGACGACGAGCAGGACGGCCAGGGCGACGTAGAGCACCCCGCTCATGACCGCCGCGTACACAGCAGAGAACAGCCAGCTACGGCCGGCTCCCCAACGCAGGTAGGTGAAGGCGAAGACAGCGGACGTGACGAAGAGCCCCGTCACGTACAGCAGCACGACGAACAGCGCCACCCAGGCCAGGGCCTGCATCCAGGCGGCCCGGCCTGCTGTCGCGTAGACATACTCGACGTCCTGGTCGTGGAGGTCGTCCTCGTCGAGCAGCTCGGAAACCGGGAGCCCCTCGCCCTGCTCCGGGTCCAGCGGCCGGTGCCGGTGCCTGGCCCGCGCCCAAGCGAGCAGGAACAGCACCGCGAGAACCACCCCCGCTGCGGTGACGATGCGCGGGAACAAGGCGGTGCGGAACGACCAGTCGAAGGTCTTGAGCCCGGCGACGGAGAACATGACCAGCGCGAGGGCACCGAGAACCAGGTCCGCCAGCGGTGGCTTCTCGAGGGGGGTCCGCCTCGCGGCCGATGCAAGAACGGCGGGCTGCTCGGTCACGGCGTACCGGCCTGGTCGGTGCTGGCGGCGGTCCGGGCAGGAGCCCGGCCGGCACGACGCTTGATCCGTCCGGCCTGCAGCAGCGCCAGCAGGCAGATCCCCGCCATCAGCAGAACCCCCGGTCGACCCAGCCAGGACCAGCCGAACAGCGAGTAGGACAGGAACAGGTAGCGCTCGGCGAGCGCACCCAGCACCAGCGCGAGGAGGAAGGGGACGCGGGGCCAGTTCCACCGAAGGCAGCCGATGCCGATCGCGGCGGCCGCGAGCATGACGAAGACGTCGTTGAAGCTGTTGCTCGAGGTGTAGGCACCGAACACGAGCAGCAGCACGAGGAAGGGGACGAGCAGGGGTCCAGAGATCGTGGTGAGCCGGGTCAGCGGCTTGATGAACGCGAAGGCGATCGCGACCGCGACGATGTTGGCGAGGATCGTCACCCAGACCATCGAGAAGGTGACGTCAAGGTTGGTCGTGAGCATCTCCGGGCCGGGATTCAGACCGACGATGAGGAAGGCGGTGAGCAGGACGGCGGAACCGGCCCCGCTCGGGATGCCGAAGGCCACGACCGGGATGAGCGAGCCGGCGTCCTTTGCGTTGTTGGTCGCGCCCGCCGCCACCAGTCCGTCGATGGCGCCCTTGCCGAACATCTCCGGGTTCTTGGAGCTCTGCTGCGCCTGGCCGTAGGCGATGAACTGCGCGACCGTGCCGCCGAGGCCGGGGACGATCCCGATCCCGACGCCGATCCCGCTGGCCCGCAGAACAACCCGCCACTGCTGGAAGGAGTCGCGCACACCGGTCATCACGCCCGGGTAGTTCTGGCCGGTGGCGTCCCGGTCGCTCTTGGCGATGGCCTTCTTGTTCAGCATGATGTGCAGGACCTCGGCGCCCCCGAACAGACCGACGACGACGGGGATCAGGCCGATGCCGTCCCAGAGGTAGAGCTGGCCGAAGGTGTACCGCTCGACGCCCTGCTGAGGGTCCAGGCCGACGAGAGCGACGAGCAGACCGAAGACGGCCATGACGAAGCCCTTGAGCATGTTGCCCGCGGACAGGGTGACCACGAAGGTCAGCCCGAGGATCGTCAGCGCGAAGAACTCCGGCGGCCCTAGCAGCAGAACCAGGGGCCGCATGATGGGGATCGAGAGCGCCAGCACGAGCGCGCCGAACAACGCGCCCAAGGTGGAGCTGCTCAGGACCGCACCGAGCGCGCGACCCCCCTGGCCCTGCCGGGTCAGCGGGTAGCCGTCGAGGACCGCTGCCGCTGAGGTCGCCTCGCCGGGAACGCCGAAGAGCACCGAGGTGATGTCGCCGGTCGTTGCCGTGACGACTGACATGCCGAGCAGGAAGGCGAACGCCTCGACCGGCTCCATGGTGAACGTGAACGGCAGCATCAACGCCAGGGTCACCGCACCGCCGAGCCCGGGCAGGATGCCGACCACGAAGCCGATCCCCACCCCGACGAGCATCAGCAGGAGGGTCCCCGGCTCGAGGACTTGTCCCAGACTGCTCCAGAGAGCGTCGAGCATGCAGATCCCGTCTTCGTCGATGGACCGCCACGAGGCCGGCGCCGAACGGCCGGACCCCGGTGATGCCAGTCACAGGGCAAGGCGCCAGCATGCGCAGTGGTCTAACCATTTGTCAATCAGCCACGTCGGAGGGTTCTATGGGCGTCGAGCCCCGCTCAGAGCCGCCCCGTACGCCGCCGAGGAGCCCCGTGACCGTGCTGACCGAGAACCTGCCGCACCGTCGCATGCACATCGGCGGCCAGTGGGTCGACGCCTCGGACGGCGGCGTCCTGGAGTCGGAGAACCCCGCGACCGAGCAGGCCGTGGGGACCTTCCCGGCCGGCACGGCGGCCGACGTGGACGCAGCCGTGGACGCAGCGAGCCAGGCGGCGCCCGCCTGGGCAGCACTTGGCTGGGACAAGCGGGGTCGCCTGCTGCGCGAGCTGGCCGCCGCGCTGGCCGCCGAGCGTGAGCTGCTGGCGCGGCTCGACGTCCAGGACGGCGGCGCACCGATCACCGCCATGCGCCGGGATCTCGACCAGGCCGTCGGCGAGATCGGCTACTTCGCCGGCACCGGCTCCGGTACCCGTGGTGTCAGCGCCCCGGCGGAGGACGGCTCGGTGTCCTACACGCTTCGTACGCCGTACGGCGTCGTCGGCCGCATCGTCCCCTTCAACCACCCGATCAAGTTCGCCGCCGGCAAGTGCGCGGCACCGCTCGCGGCGGGCAACGCCGTCGTCCTCAAGCCGGGCGAGCAGACGTCGCTGTCCGCGCTGGAACTGGCGCGGATCGCCGCGCAGTTTCTCCCCCCGGGCGTGCTCAACGTGGTCACCGGACTCGGCACCGTGGTGGGTGCTCGGCTGACCGAGCACCCGGACGTCCCGCGCATCGCCTTCACCGGCTCGGTCGCCACCGGCCGCGCGGTCCTGCGCAGCGCTGCGCACGAGATCAAGCACGTCACGCTCGAGCTCGGCGGCAAGAACCCGGTCATCGTCTTCCCCGACGTCGACGTCCGGCAGGCCGCCCGCGCCGCGGTGGCCGGCATGAACATCGCGCGCTCCACGGGGCAGTCGTGCGGCTCGGGCTCCCGGCTGTTCGTCCACGACGCGATCCGCGAGGCGTTCGTCGACGCCCTCTGCGAGCGGCTGGCCGAGATGGTCGTGGGCGACCCGCTCGACGACCGCACCGAGGTGGGGCCCTTGGCCTTCCGCTCTCACTACAACCGGGTCGTCGAGATGGTGGGCACCGCCCGCTCCGAGGGTGCCACCGTCGACTACGGCGGCGTCCGCCCAGCTGGTCTGGACACCGGCTTCTACCTGACCCCGGCCGTGCTGACCGGGTTGGACGACCAGATGACCGTGGTCCGGACGGAGATCTTCGGTCCGGTGATTTCCGTGCTCGGCTGGACCGAGGTCGACGACGTCGTGCAGCGGGCCAACGCCTTGCCGCTGGGGCTCACCGCCAACATCTGGACGAACGACGTGAACGCCGCGCTGCGCACCGCGCAGGCCGTCGACGCCGGCTACGTCTACGTCAACGGCTCCGGCCGGCGCAACAGCACCCTACCGTTCGGGGGCTGGAAGCAGAGCGGCATCGGGCAGGAGAACGGCCCCGAGGAGCTGCTCTCCTACACCCGCGAGAAGTCCATCACCGTCACGCTGCACTGAGGCTCAGGGTTCAGCCCAGTTCAGGATCCTCGCCCTCGAGCAGCCGCCGGTGCGGGTCGACGGGGACGGCTCCGGGCAAGGGTTCACGCCGAGTCCGTGTTGGGTAAATGGTCTGACATCACTCCGATCCGGTGCTACGGTAACTCTCGTCACACGCGGAGGAGGGTCACGGCCAGGGCAGTCGCCCGTCGTCCCCGTCGCGGGAACGGCACCCCGACGAAGCCGGGCCGTCGAGACGACCCGCGGGTGGACAATGCGGGCGCCCAACGAGCACCTGCCCGCACAGCACCGCCCCGGGTCGTCCGGTGGCCACACTCGTCCGACCCGCGTGGTCGGAGAACAGGAGATCGCAATGGGCAAGGGACGCGTGTTCGTCCGAGGCCTCACCTCGGAGACCTACGGCCTCGGGCACTTCCGCAAGGCCCAGCTCGCTGCAAAGCGGGTCCGCGATGACTCGGTCGTGGTGGACGACGCGAAGGTCGGGCATTCCGGTGACTCCGAGCAGTCCCGCACCTGGTGGCGCATCGGCCCCGGCGACGAGGACTTCCTGACCCAGACGCTTCAGGTCCACTTCGTCGAGCTGCCGCCGAAAAGCTCCAACCACGGGCACGGCCACCAGAACGAGGCGGCCTTCTACATCCTCGAGGGCGCCGGCTACGAGATCCACGACGACCAGCGCTACGACTGGAAGGCCGGCGACCTGGCCTTCGTCCACACCGACTCGGTGCACCGGCACTTCAACCCGAACGACGAGAAGGCCGTCGCGCTGGTCATCAAGGCCAAGTGCACCTGGATGTTCATGGGCCTGATCCAGCAGGGCCGCAGCGGCCCGATCGAACGGGCGGAAGAGTTCGGCCCGCGGGAGGACTGGTCGGCGATCTGGACCGACGGCGTGCTGGAGCGTAAGAAGATCGTGACGCCCGAGGACACCCACTGGGAGCTCACCCAGATGGGCAACGTCCGACACCTGATCAACATGGACCGGACCGACCTGCGCCAGTTCAGCGTCGACATCTTCGAGCTGGCAATCCCGGCCGGCAGTCGCTCGGGCAAGCACTGGAAGATGGCCGACGAGGTCGACTACGTGCTCGAGGGCGAGGGCTACTCGCTGCACTGGGAGGTGCAGGAGGAGATCGCGGAGAAGTACTACGCCCGCATCGCCAAGGAGCCCACTCGGCACGAGATCAAGAAGGGCGACACGCTCTACGTCCCGCAGAACACCGTGGTGCAGCACTTCGCCGCCGACGGCAGCGAGCTGCGCCTGCTCGCCGCACAGAACCGCGTCTTCAAGCACCTGGGCTACGACAAGGTGCACTACCTCGAGGACGCCCCCGAGTACACCGCCGAGCTGAGCTCGGTTCCCGCCCAGGCATGACCCTGTGACGACGTCGCGGGGGGGGCTGCGCTCGCGCTTCTCCCGCGACGTCCTCGCGTCCGCTGCCGGCGCCGCCGTGTACTCACTGGCACTCGCCATCGCGAGCGTCGCACTGCCCCTGCTGGCCCTGAGGGCCGGCTACTCCGCCGCGGGGATCGGTGCCCTCGTCGCCGTCTCCGCGGTGGCGCAGATGGCCACCCGCATGGTGCTCGGTGCGGTGATGCGTCGCTGGGCGGACTGGACCCTCATCGCCGGTGCAGGGCTGCTCCTCGCGCTCAGCAACGGCATCGTGGTGCTGTCCCCGTCGCTGGTGCCCTTCGTGCTCGCCCAAGTGCTGCAGGGCGTCTCGCGGGCCTGCTTCTGGACCGGGACCCAGACCCACGTCGTCCGCGGTCCCGGCCGCGCCGCGGGCACGCTGGCCACGGTCAACCTGGTCTCGTCCGTGGGCCTGCTGCTCGGCCCGGCCGTGGCCGGCCTGCTCTCCGAGCGCACCCCCGCACTCGCCCTCGCGGTGGCCGCCGGCATCGCCGCCGTCGGCGTCGTGCCGACATTCCTGCTGGACCGGCTGCCGCCGTTCGTCCCACCGGAGGACCGACCGCCGGGCCGCTTGTGGCGCCGCCCCGGCGTGGACGTCGGCTGCTGGGCCGGAGTCACGGCCGGGGCCTGGCGGGGACTGCTCGGCTCCTACGTCCCCGTCGCCCTGGACGCCGCACGCCAGTCCGCCTCGACGATCGGCATCTTGGTCTCCGTCGCCAACGGAGCGGCGCTGGTCGGTACGGCCGTCGCCGCCCGGGTCCGGCCGAAGTGGTCCACACGTGTCGTTCTCGGCAGCATCGTCGTGGCCGGCCTGGCGACTGCACTGACTGCCACCCTGGCCTCCCACGCGGTGCTGTCGGGGATCGTGCTGGCCGGCAGTGGCCTGGCGGCTGGGCTCCTCCAGGTGCTGGGCCTTGCTCTTGCCGCCGAGTCGGTCCACCCGGAGGAGCGGGGCGAGGCGATCGCCGTCACCGGTACTTTCCGCGCCGCTGCGCTGTTCGCCGCACCTCTCACCGTCGCAGGGCTGGTGATCCTGTTGCCCCTTGCCCCGTCCGTGGCCCTGGTCGGCGCCGCGATGACCCTGCCTGCCGCCGCTCTGCGCCGTCGCACCACCGTCCCGGAGGTCAGTTCATGAGGTTCTCGATCCGTGGCACCTCGACCCGGACTTTCGCCGTGATCCCGGCCCTCGTCCTGGCCGAGCAGGCGCTGTCCCGTCGTCCGCTGCACCCTCGCTGGGCGCCGCTGCTGGTCGCCGGCTACCTGCAGTACCGCCTGTCCGGGAACTATCGGATCACCCGCGCCGGCGGGCCTCCCGGAATGTCGCAGGGCCAGCCGGACGAGCTCGTGACGACGGGGATCTACGCGCACACCCGCAACCCGATGTACATGGGCCACCTCGTCTTCCTCACCGGACTGACCCTGGTCACCCGCTCTCCTGTGTCGCTGGCCCTCACTGCCGGCCTCGTGCACTGGTTCGACGAGCGGGCACGCACTGACCACCGCCGGTTGACGAAGATCTTCGGGACGCCCTACGAGGACTACGCCTCGAAGGTCCCCCGTTGGCTTCCCGGGCTTCCGACCGACCGCTGACGGGGAGGGGGCGTCGTCGGGTCACGCGTGGTCGTGGATGAACGCCCGCACCAGGTCCCAGGCGCGGGCGCACGCCTGCGCATGCTCGGCCGCGCGCCGGTCGAAGAACGAGTGCGGAGCGTCGTCGAAGACGTGCAGGTCGGCCGCGACTCCCGCCGCACGAGCTCTGCGGGCAAGCTGCTCCACGTCGCCGACACGGATGTTCGCGTCGGCGCCGGCGACCAGCATGAGCAGCGGAGCTCTCATCCCGTCCACGGCGTCCTCGGTCCGCTCTGGGCGTCCGTAGAAACCGATGGCCCCTGCCAGCCCGGGGGTGTCGGCTGACTGGCGCCAGGAGTAGCTTCCGCCGAAGCAGAAGCCGACGGTGAAGACGGAACGAACCCCCGCCTCCCGAAGATGATCGACGGCGGCGTGCACGTCCGCCGCGATGCCCTCCGGCGTCGTCTGCTGCACGTGTGGCGCGAAGTCGAAGCCCTCGGCGCGGTCCGGATCCTCGGCCGTCCGCGCGAAGTAGTCGATGGCAACGGCTTCGGCCCCTGTCTCTGCGAAGCGCACGGCCAGTTCCTTGTAGAACTGGTGCAGGCCACGGACGTCCGGCAGCACGACGATGCCGACACCCGTCGGCTTCCTCGGCCGGGCGTGGAACGCCAGCAGATCGATCCCTTCGGCGTTTCGCAAGGTGACCTCGGCGGCCGAGGCGGCTGCCACGGCTCCCTTTGCCGGCGGTGGACTGCTCGTATCGCTGTGACACATGGCGCTCACCTCATGGTCGGGAACGGGCGCGGGCCCGTTGCTCCTGCTGTTCGCCCGCACGTGGTGCAGGTCTATGTCCAGCATCACGCCACGGGTCGGACTCCCGGCGAAGACCCCCTTGTTGACGGTAGTGAGTGCGCAACCGTGCGCGCCGAGAGGGAGGTCGCCCCGTGTTTGCCGATGTGCAGGGTCTGCTGTTCCACGAGGACGGCGTGTCCGCCGACCTCGTCCGCGCCGGTGAGCCGCGGCTGCGGCGTCATCGTGGTCGCGACACTTCCCCGGCACTCGTCACGTCGCCCGCCCGCAGCCAGGCCCCGCTCCTGCGCCGGCTGGCCCGCCCCCTCTCCCCCTGACACCTCCCGAAAGGGCCCGTACCCGGGCGGTGCGGCCGCTCCGGCCGTTCCGGAACGGCAGGTGACGAATCCTCCCCTCAGAGGTAGAATGGTAAGTCCATTCACCTGAAGGGGTTCTCCATGAGGCGCGCCGCCGCACCCTCCGTCACGCCGGCGCTGACATGAGCAACGCCGGCACGCTCATCGTGGGTGCCAGCCAGGCGGGGCTGCAGCTGGCGGTCGCGCTGCGCGAGCTGGGTGACACCGCTGCCATCACGATCGTCGGCGCCGAGGTGCACCCGCCCTACCAGCGCCCGCCGCTGTCGAAGGAGTTCCTCACCGGCAGCTCGACCCGGGACGCGCTCGACTTCCGCACGCCCGCCTTCTACGCCGAGACCGGGATCGAGCTGGTCCTGGGCGAGCGGGTCACCGACCTGACCACGACTCCCGGCACCGCCACGACGTCCTCCGGTCGGAAGCTCCCCTTCGGCCGGCTCGCCCTGACCACCGGCGCCCGCCCTCGACGGCTCACGGTTCCGGGTGCCGACCTCGACGGGGTCTGCTATCTGCGGGACGTCGACGACGCCCAGCAGCTGCAGGCACGGCTCACGGCGGCGTCCCGCGTGGTCGTCGTCGGCGGCGGGTTCATCGGCCTGGAGGCCGCTGCGGTGGCGCGGGCACAGGGCAGCGACGTCACCGTCGTGGAGGCCACCGACCGGCTGATCGCGCGCGCCGTGGCACCGGTGGTCTCCGACTTCTACCGCCAGGCGCACCGACGCCGCGGCACCGACGTCCTGGTCTCGACCGGCGTCGCCGGGTTCCACGGCGACGGTGGTCGGGTACGTGCGGTGGTCCTCACCGACGGGACCGAGCTGCCCGCCGACCTCGTCGTGGTCGGCGTCGGCGTCGCCCCGCGCACGGAGCTGGCCGAGCAGCTCGGCCTCGCATGCGACGGCGGCATCGTCGTGGACGCCGCGGCCCGCACCAGCGACCCGGCCGTGGTCGCCGCCGGTGACTGCACCGTCCAGCCGCACCCCCTGACCGGCGTGGGCCGGGTCCGCCTCGAGTCGGTCCAGAACGCCGTGGCGCAGGCCGGCATCGCCGCCGCCAGCCTGCTCGGCCGGGACGTCGAGACCCGGACGGTCCCGTGGTTCTGGTCCTACCAGGGCGACCTGAAGCTGCAGATCGCCGGCCTGTCGACGGGCTACGACCAGTGCGTGGTGCGGGGAGAGCCGGACAGCGAGCGGTTCTCGTGCCTGTACTACCGCGGCGGCGAGCTGCTGGCGGTCGACGCCGTGAACAACCCGATCGACTACATGGTCGTCCGCAAGGCACTCACCTCGGGAGCGAGCATCCCCGCTGCCGACGCCGCCGACGCCGCCGTGCCACTGAAATCCCTGGTCGTCGCCGCCGGCTGAGCCGAGCTCAGATGACCGCGGACTCCGTCGCCTCCGGCGCGAACAGCTCCGCCGGCTCGAGCTGCCGGGAGGAAAGCCCCTGCTCGTGGTGGTAGCGCAGGAACGTCGCGAGTACGTGGGAGTTCGCCTCCAGCCCGTAGGACCAGAAGTCGTCGCCCATGAGCTGCTTGGCCTGCTCCAGGTCGTGGTTCAGCCACGGGAGCATGAAGCGCAGCGCGGAGGAGTCGTACAGGCTCACCATCGCCTCCTGCTTGGCCAGCAGCAGCGCCTTGTACAGCGACTGGGCGACCCAGCGATGGCGCTCGTAGACGTCCCGCCGCACCACCACCACGTGCATGATCGGGAAGATCCCGGTGTCCGCGTAGTACTGCTTCTCGGCCGCGACGGCGTCCGGGAACAGCCGGCGTACGCGGGGATCACGCGCCGCGAACGGCGACGGGATGCGGGGGGTGTAGAGCGCGTCGATCTCGCCCTCGGCGAGCAGGGCCGACAGCGTCTGGTCCGCAGCGATGCGGGTGATGTCGACGTTCGTGCTGAGCTGCAGCGGTGCCTTCTCGATCCGGCCGGCCGTCTCCTGCCCGCCGGTCAGGTAGCGCACCGAGTCCGCCGGGACGCCGTGCCGGTCGGCGAGGATGCCGCGGATCCACACCCCGGCGCTGACCTGGTACTCCGGGGTGCCCACCCGCTTGCCCCGCAGGTCCTCCGGCCGCTCGATGCCCGCGCCGGCATGGCAGTAGATGCCACCGTGCCGGAACTGCCGGGAGGTGAAGACGGGCAGCGCCACGAACGGCGCGGGATCCTGCTGCAGCGACATGACGTAGGAGGACAGCGACATCTCGGCCACTTCGAACTCCCGGTGCCGCATCATCCGGAAGAAGGTCTCCTCGACCGGCAGCCGCAGGTACGTCAGCTCGATGCCGTCCGCCCGGATCATGCCCTCCTCCAGGGCCCGGGTCCGGTCGTAGTCGCCGCAGGCGAAGGTCAGGGCGAGCCTGGCCACTGCCCTACCTCCCGCTCGCCGTGAGCTGTGCGTCGAGCCGCGGGTAGACCCGCCGCGCGTTCCCCTCGAACACCTTCCGGCGTTGCTGCTCGGTCAGGCCCGCGGCATCGACGTACTGCTTGGTGTCGTCCCACGCGATCCCGGTGTCGGGGTCGGCGCCGCGGACTGCACCGAGCATCTCGGAGGCGAACAGCACGTTGTCGGCCGGCACCACCTCGAGCAGCAGGTCGATGCCCGGCTGGTGATAGACGCAGGTGTCGAAGAAGACGTTGCGCAGCAGCTCGGTCGGGTCCTGCCAGCCGTTGCGCATCGCCAGTCCGCGGTAGCGCCCCCAGTGGTAGGGCACCGCCCCTCCCCCGTGCGGGATCACCAGACGCAGCGTCGGGAAGCGGCCGAACAGGTCACCCTCGAGCAGCTGCATGAACGCCGACGTGTCGGCGTTGAGGTAGTGCGCGCCGAGGGCGTGGAAGACGGGGTTGCACGAGCTGGAGACGTGCACCATCGCCGGCACGTCCAGCTCCACCATCGCCTCGTACAGCGGGAACCAGTACTCGTCGGTCAGCGGGGGCGAGGTCCAGAAGCCGCCGGAGGGGTCGGGATTGAGGTTGCACCCGACGAAGTCCATCGTCTCGACGCACCGCCGCAGTTCGGCGACGGCGTCGTCGAGGGAGCCACCGGGCGTCTGCGGCAGCTGGCACACGCTCGCGAAGTGCTCGGGGAACAGCCCGGCGACCCGGGCCACGAGGTCGTTGCCGGCCTGCGCCCAGGCGACCGCCGTGGTGGGGTCAGGAACGTGGTGCTCCATGCCCGACGCCTTCGGCGAGAAGATCATCAGGTCGCCACCGCGCTCACGCAGGATGCGCAGCTGGTTGTCCTCGATGCTCTCGCGAATGGCGTCGTCCGGGACGACCGACGGCTGCGGGACGGGGAGGGACGGGTCGGTGAGGGCGGCCAGCTGCGCGTCCCGGAACTCCTGGTGCGCCGGCGGGGTGGTCGTGTAGTGGCCGTGGATGTCGATGATCACTGTCCGTCCACCTCCTGGTCGACGTACGTCAGGCCCTTGCGCGCGAGCCGCTCGCGCATCGCGTTCACGTCGAGTCCGAGCTCCCCCCGCGCGTAGCGCTCCCGGGTGACCGCCTCCTTCTGCTCGCGCGTGCGGGAGGCCTCGAGCACCTGTGCGGCCCTGACCCGCGGAACGACCACGACCCCGTCGTCGTCGGCCACCACCACGTCACCCGGCTCGACCCACTGGCCGGCGCACACCAGCCCGATGTTCACGCTGCCGAGCGTCTCCTTCACGGTGCCGAACGCCGAGACGTGCCGCGACCAGACGGGGAAGCGCATGGCGGTGAGGTCGGCGACGTCACGACAGCCGGCGTCGATCACCAGGCCGCGCACCCCCCTCGCGGCGAGGGAGGTCGCCAGCAGGTCACCGAAGTAGCCCGCCTGCGAGGGCGAGGTCGGGGCGACGACCAGCAGGTCGCCCGCCTGACACTGCTCGACGGCCACGTGGATCATCCAGTTGTCGGCCGGAGCGACGCTGACGGTCACGGCCGTCCCGGCGACGCGGGCACCCGGGTAGATCGGGCGCAGCGCCGGGTCGAGCAGGTGGCGGCGCCCCTGTGCCTCGTGGACCGTCGAGACGCCGCACTGCGCGAGCCCGTCGACGACGTCCTGGCCGGCTCGCCGGATGCCGCGGACGACGATGCTCATGACTGCACGCCCCAGGGCAGCAGGGACACGTGGATGGCGTCCTCGCCGGTCTCGCCACCGAGCAGGCGGATCGCCCGGTCCACGTCCTGCAGGCCGAAGGTGTGGGTGGCCAGCCGGTCCAGCGGGAAGCGGCCGGAGGCCAGCTGCCCGAGGGCCAGCTCGACAGCCCGGTAGCCGTGACCGCGCGCGCTCTTGAGGGTGATCGCCTTCTCCGACATCTTCTTCAGCGGGAAGTCCGGGAAGCCGGCCAGCTCACCCTGAGTCACCATCACGCCCTCCCGGCGCTTGAGCGCGTCGATGCCGAGCAGCACCGGCGCCGTCCCCGCTCCGGCCGTGCAATCGAGCACCACGTCCACACCCCGGCCGCCGGTGAGCTCCAGGATCCGCGCCAGGGGGTCCTCGGCCTGCACGTCGACGACCGCGTCGGCCCCCAGGTCCCGAGCCAGCTCGAGCCGGGCCGCGTCGCGGGTGGTGCCGGTGACGACGATGAGCGAGGCGCCTGCCTGCTTGGAGGCCACGACCTGCGACAGGCCCTGCTGACCGGGCCCCTGGATCAGCACCGTGGAGTCGTAGCCGACGCCGCCGGCGTTGAGCGCCCACTCGATGCCGTTGGACAGCGGCGTGACCAGACCCGCCAGCTCGGCGGACACGCCGTCCGGCACCTTGTGCGTGACGGAGTTCCACGGCAGGAACATGTACTGCGAGAAGCCACCCCACAGCCGGCCCGGGTGGTCGGCGGAGGTGTAGCCGTAGCGGCGGGCATCGGGGTTGGTGCGCCAGTCGGTGAGCTCGCAGTGGCGGTACTCCCCGGCATGGCACCAGTCACAGTGGAAGCAGCCGACGTAGTGCTCGACGAAGACGCGGTCGCCCTCGCGCAGGCCCTTGCGCTGGAGGAACCCCTTGCCGGCCTTCGCGATGATGCCGACGTTCTCGTGCCCCATGATCACCGGGTCGGCGAACGGCGGCTTGGCGTACATCTTCACGTCGGTGCCGCAGATGCCGGCGACCTCGACCTTCAGCAACGCCCCGTCGTCCGGCACGTCCGGCATCGGGAACTCGCGGAGCTCGGTGGCCCCCGGTCCTGTCCGAACCGCTGCCAGCACCTGCTCTGCCATCGCCTGTCCCTCCGCCGCGTGCGCCGCCTGTCCGCGTCACCCTATCGAAGGTCTGATGGTATGACCATGGCTGCAGACCTTTGCCTACCTGAGGAGCTCCCGTGACCGAGCCGCGACTGACGACCGTGACGCGCACCTCCGGCGCGAACGCAGCGCTCAAGGACGGGACCGTGACCCCGCGGAGCTTCCGGTTCGACTTCGAGGAGGTGCCGGTCCTGCCCTCGGCGTTCCGGCGCATGGTGCGCGGGCTGGAGTTCGACGTGAGCGAGCTGGCGCTGACCACCTACCTGGCCGCCAAGGCCCACGGCGTCCGCTGCACCGCCGTGCCGGTGTTCCTCGTCAGGGGCTTCCACCACGGCGCCGTACAGGTGCTCGCCGGCTCCGACGTCCGGACGCCCCGGGACCTCGAGGGCCGCCGGGTCGGGGTGCACCGCGGCTACACCGTCACGACCGGCGTCTGGGCCCGCGCGGTGCTCGCCGAGGAGCACGGGGTGGACCTCGACCGTGTCACGTGGGTGCTGTCCGGCGACGAGCATGTGACGCAGTACGTGCCGCCGGCCAACGTCGTCGCGGTCGAGCCCGGCCGGACGCTCGAGGAGCTGCTTCGCGCCGGTGAGCTGGCCGCCGTCATCGGCGCCGACCTCGACGCCCCGGACGTCGTCCCCCTGCTCCCGGACCCGCTCGAGGCAGGGTTGGCCGCACTGCAGGCGCGCGGCCACTATCCGATCAACCACCTCGTCGTGGTGCGGGACGAGCTGCTCGACGCCCGCCCGGAACTCGCGGCCGACGTCTTCGACGCCTTCGCCCGTGCCAAGGGGATCTACGTGGACCGGCTCCGCGCCGGCGCGATCGAGACGGCGACAGCGACCGACCGCATGCACCTGCGCGTCATGGAGCTGACCGGCGCCGACCCGCTGCCGTACGGCCTGGAGCCGAACCGGGCGGTGCTGGAGCAGCTCGTGCGCTCCGCGGTGGACCAGCGGATCCTCGACCGGACGGTCGCCCTGGAGGACGTGTTCGCGCCCACCACGCACGGTCTGAGTGCCTGATGCGCCTGGCGGTGGCGGCAGACCACAACGGCATCGCCCTCAAGGCACGGCTGATCGCCTGGCTGAGGGAGCGGGGGCACGACGTCGACGACCGTGGCGCACACGACGAGGAGGTCGTGGACTATCCGCCGCTGTGCTCCGATGTCTGCCGGCGGGTGCTGGCCGGCACGGTCGACCGCGGCATCGTGATCGGGGGCAGCGGCTCCGGCGAGGCCATCGCCTGCAACAAGCACCGCGGTATCCGGGCCGGCCTGTGCCACGACGTGTGGGGCACCGGGATCTCGCGCGGCAACAACGACTCCAACGTCCTGGTCCTCGGCGCGAAGGTCGTCGGCCCGGAGCTCGCCGAGCAGATCCTCGAGACCTGGCTCGCGACCCCCTTCAAGGGCGGGGTGCACGCCCGGCGGCTCGCCCAGATCGCCGCGCTGGAGCGCGGCGAGCCGCTCAACTGAGCGGCACCGCGGCCAGGAACTCCAGGATCCGCGGGGGGGCCGTCTGCTCGGTCTGCTCCACGACCGGGACGTCCCAGTACTGCGCGAGGGGCAGGCACTCCTGCAGGTAACGCGCCGCCGAGGGCGCGTGCGACTCGTCCTGTCCCGGCACGATCAGCGCGGGGATCTCGAGCTGCAGCAGGTCCTCGGGCTCGGCACCGGAGACCGTGTCGCGGTCGAACATCAGCCGCGCGAGGCCGCTCACCACGACGGCGTAGCGAGCGGGGTCCATGCCGGCGTAGGCGCTCGCGAAGTCCGGGTCGGTGCGGATCACGCTGTTCCAGGGGCCGACCCGGGGGTCGGCGGTGAAGCCCTTGTCGCAGCCCAGCACGAGGTCGACGACCTGTCCGAGGCCGTGCTCCTCCACGTAGGCCAGGTGCCGGGTGAAGCGCGCGTGCTGCTTGAGCCGGTACTTCACGCCGCCGGCCGGGGAGAACAGGACCATGCTCGCCACCCGCTCCGGGTGCGTGACGGCGAAGGCGGCGACGGCCGAGCAGCCGACGCAGCCGCCCATCAGGTGCGCGCGCCCGGTGCCGAGGTGGTCGAGCAGCGCCCGCGCCTGAGCGACGTAGTCGCCCCAGGAGATGCGTTCGACCCGCCCTCCGGACTGCCCCGACTCGCGGCGGTCGAAGGTGATGCAGGTATAGCTGTGGCTCAGCTGCTCGAGCAGGCCGAGCCGCCGATAGATGCCGATGGTTCGCCAGCTCTCCAGGCTCGAGTCGAAGCCGCCGGGTGAGAACATCAGCAGCGGCGGGCCGTCGCCGGTCAGCTGGTAGCGCGTCGGGATCCCGTCGAGGACGGCGGTGGGCATGACGCGGCTCCTCTAGCTCGCCGGGGGGACGGGGATGCCGCCGGGCAGCTGCCGCGCGGAGCGGACGTCCTCGGCGTACGAGGTGATGGCGTCCAGGGTGATCCGCGCGACGTTGGCGTAGGTGTCGGGGGCACCGTCGAGCGCCGAAGCGGCGTAGCCGACGGCGGCGTTCACCATCCGCATCCGACCGTCCAGCCAGGGTCCGCCACCGAAGCCGCCGAGCACCGGGACGGTGACCGCCTGGGCGACCGCCGCCCCGACCACCGGGCCGGAGTTGGTGAAGTTCAGCAGGGCGGCTCCGGCCGCCTCGAGCCGCTTGGCCTCGGCGACCAGCTCGTCCTTCAGCTCCACCGGGACTGCGTCCGCGGCCGAGGGGATCGCCTTGTACTCCACGCCGTAGCGCAGCGCGGTCTGCGGGGTGATGCCGAACTGCGCGAAGACCGGGATGCCCGCGCGGGTCACGGCCTCGACCGCGTCCAGGTGATCCGACGCCGCGTCGAGCTTGACCAGGTCGACCCCGGCCTCCTTGACGAACCGGATCGCAGCGCGCACGGCGCTTACGGTGCCCTCCTGGAGCGGCCCGAACGGGAAGTCGGCGGACACCAGCGCACGCCGGGTGCCCCGGCGCACCGCCTGCGTCACGGTGAGCATCTGCTCCATCGTGATCTCGAACGGGTTCGTGTGGCCCCACAGGTTGACCCCGACTGTGTCACCGACCGACACGATCTCGACGCCGGCCCGGTCCACGATCCGGGCCACCTGGTAGTCCCAGGCCACCACGCCGACGATCTTGCGGCCGTCCTGCTTCATCTGCTGCAGGGTGCGCAGGCTGATCTTCTGGTCGTCCATGTCGCCCTGTCTGTCGTCGTCGGTGTGCGCGGTCAGGCCCGCAACGCGGTGAGCAGCTCGAGGACGTCGGTCTCGTCCGCTGTCGGGAGCAGCACGCGGGCGTGCGGGCGCAGCGCGGCCACGGCGTGCTGGGCCCCGGAGCCGGACACGAGGACCAGGCCGGCGGTCATGATGCCGCGCTCCCGGCACGCGCGGCCGAGCGCGGAAGCGCAGGCCGCGCCCGTGTCGTCCGTCGCGACCAACACCACGACATCGGCGTCCTGCAGCTGCTCGGCCAGGCTCGCAGGCTCCCCGCCGAGACCGGTGAGCACCAGCCGGTCGGCGTCACCGGTGCAGCCGAGGAAGCGGGCGTTGGCCCAGGGCTGCCCGGCCAGGCGACCCACGACAGCCGCGGCACCCGCGTCGAGCGCAATCACCCGGGCGCCACGGGCCGGCGCGATGGGCGTACTGATCCGGTAGCGCGTCTCGGCAGCGGTGGCCGCGCGGGCGCAACTGCTGAGTGTCGTCGTCGGGGGGACCGGCATCAGACCGACGCCACCGGCGTGCCGGGAACCACCCGCACCGCGTCCGCGCAGCCGTCCAGGAACGCCTCCGCCTGCGGCAGCACCACCGCTGCCGACCTGACGTGATGGTGCGCCGGGTCGACACCGGGCGGCGTCACCCCCTCGTCGCGCAGCGCGAGCGCCGCCTTCCGAAGCTTCTGACGGGCCTTGATGATGCCGCTGTCCGCCGGGACCAGCCGCTCCTTCATGCGGTCGACGATCGGGCCCATGCTCTCCTGCAGCGAGGAGTCCTGGATCGAGATGCCCTTGACCCCCGAGTAGTACTCCCCGCGCTTCTGCGCGTCGCGGTCCATCAGGTAGTCGTTGTCCATGTTGGCCACCGGCCGGTAGGTGCCCGGGATGTTCTCGCTGTGGATCCCGTGGCCGTCGATCATCGCCTGCCGCTCCGCCGCCGACAACGGCCGTACCGGGTGATAGTCGAAACTCCAGGCCCAGCAGTTCTCGTCGTCGATCGGGATCCAGAAGTGCCCGTGGATCGGGTGGTCACCGCGCGGCGGGACCATCGTGAAGCACGGCATCACCCACGGCGTGATGCGCCAGTAGTACTGGCCTTCCTCGGCGTTGCGCCGGGCGCCGACGAACAACCCACCCGAACTGTCGGCGACTTCGAAGAAGGGCTTGGTGTCGTTGAGGTTGTACTCGTTGCCCTTGGCGCCCTTGAAGAGCGGGTCGGTCTTGAGGCCACCGGAGTGCAGGAAGGTCACGTGGCTGGAGTCGATGCCGCCCTCGAAGGCCTGCAGCCAGTTGCACTGCTGCCACCGCTTCGAGGTGTAGGTCTGCTCCGGCGGGACCAGCGCGAACTCCCACTCGGGCAGCGGCGGCTGCGTGGCTGGGTCCCCCATGTAGGTCCAGAGCACGTCGCCGATCCTGACCAGGGGGTAGGCGCGCAGCTTCACGTTCTGGCAGAAGCTGCTGTTGTCGGCCTCCGAGGGCACCTCCACGCACTGCCCGGTGACGTCGAACTTCCAGCCGTGGTAGGCGCAGCGCAGCCCGGACTCCTCGACCCGGCCGAACCAGAGCGACACCCCCCGGTGGGCGCAGAACTCGTCGATCAGCCCGTACCGGCCCTCGCTGTCGCGGAAGGCGATCAGGCGCTCGGAGAGCAGCTTCACGCGGACCTGCGGGCAGTCGTCCTCCGGCAGCTCCTCGGCGAGCAGTGCCGGGATCCAGTACTGCCGGAACAGCTCGCCCATCGGCGTCGTCGGCGCCGTCTGGGTGAGCAGGTCGTTGATGTCCTGACGAAGCACACGGTCTCCCTAGTACGAGCCGACCGGGCATCGGGCAACGGCTGCCCGATCGGGGTCTAATTGTCTTACCTTTCAGCAGGCGGTGTCAACCGTCACGGCTGATCCGCCGGCACGTCGACCGTGAGCCCGTCCAGCTCGGAGCTGACCGGGATCTGACAGGACAACCGGCTGGTCGCGCGTCGCTCCGAGACGCCGAGGTCCAGCAGGTCCTCCTCCATGTCGTTCGGCTCACCGACCAGCGGTGCGAACTCCTCCCGCACCCAGACGTGGCAGGTGGCGCAGGAGGCGTTGCCGCCGCACTCACCGACGATTCCGGGGACGCCGTTCTTCACGGCGGCCGACATGACCGATTCGCCGACGGCCGCGTCGACCGTGTGCTGCTCGCCGGTGTCGGCGACGTAGACCACCTTCGGCACGGTCGGGTGTCCTCTCGACGGCGAGGCTGGGCCTCAGGTTGGTGGCGCGGGTGCACGCGTATGGTCTGTCCATTAGACCATGCCCTCCCGTCCCGGGGGTCGTTGCCGGGGACCGGCACAGGCCCGCGCGGCAGCCGGCGCCGTCGCCCGACCAGAAAAGAAAGCGGTCCGGCGTCGAACCATTGGACCGAATGCCCGGCGCCCGCCTATACGATGCCCCGGTGAAGACCCCCGGCACGACCTCAGCCCCCGATCTGGTCGATACGGGCAAGGGTGACCTGCTGACCCGCGTCAGCATCGGGCGGATCTCGGAGGTCATCGTGGAGCAGGTCCGGCTGCTCATCCGCCAGGGCCAGCTGTCCGCAGGTGACCGGCTGCCCTCTGAGCGCGAGCTGTGCGAGCGCTTCGGCGTCAGCCGGGTGACGGTCCGTGAGGCGCTGCGCGTGCTGGAGGCCAACGGCCTGGTCGAGATCCGGGTCGGCGCCCGCGGCGGGGCCTTCGTCACCGCGCCGAGCAGTCGCCTGGTCGGCGAGGGGATCGCCGACCTGATCACGCTGGCCTCCCTGACGGCGGTGGAGGTCACCGAGGCCCGGCTGGTCTTCGAGCTCGGCATCGTGCCGCTGGTCTGCGAGCGCGCGACCAAGGACGACATCGCGGCGTTGTACGAGATCTGCGACCGCAGCAGCGCCGCCCTCGAGGGCGACTCCTACCCGCTCGAGCTGTCTGCCGAGTGGCACACGCGGTATGCCCAGGCCGCGCACAACCGGGCGGTCGCCATGCTGGTGGAGTCCCTGCACGGCCCCCTGCTGATGTCCCTCGAGCGAGCGCGCGAGGCTGTGCCGGCGCACGGCCGACGAGGTGTGGAGGAGCACCGGGCCCTGGTCGACGCGATCGCCCGGCGCAGCGTACGCAAGGCCACCGACCTGATGAGCACGCACCTCACCCGGACGGCCGAGCGGTTGGCGCAGCACGAGAGCAGCCTCAAGGACTGAGCGACCGGGCTGAGCGACCGGCCTCAGCGCCGCAGCCGGCGGGCCAGCAGGCCCGCACCGGCCAGTCCCGCGCCCAGCAGCGCGCGGTGCTGACCGACCCACACCAGCGGGCTGTGCGCGTACGCCTGCCGGTCGAAGCTGCCGTGTGCCGCGACCTCGGCGCCGTACGCCGGCTCCCAGGTGTTGGCCTGCCGCCCCGGCGGGTCGTGGTCCGGTGACTGCTGCCCCTGCACGTTGGTGCTGGCGAGGTAACGGTCGAGCAGCGCCGGCGCGAGGCGGTTGCCGAGGATGGTGAGCGCGGTCGGCAGCCCGACCCACGTCGTTCGCCGGGGGTGATCGGCGACGTGCGCCACGGCCCGGGCGCAGACCTCGGGCTGGAAGATCGGCGGCACCGGCATGGGGTGGTGCTCGATGCCGCGGTGCAGCACCCAGTCGAACTGCGGGGTGTTGACGCCGGGCAGGTGCACCTCGGACAGGTGGACGGCCACGCCCTTGTGCGCGAGCTCGGTGCGGACCGACTCGGTGAAGCCCTTGATGGCATGTTTTGCGCCGCAGTAGGCGCTCTGCAGCGGAATACCGTGAAAAGCCAGCGCGGAACCGATCTGGATGACCTGACCGCGGTTGCGGGGGGTCATCCGCCGGAGCGCGGCCCGGGTCCCGTTCACGAAGCCCAGGTAGGTGACCATCGTGATGCGGTCGTACTCATCGGGCTGCAACTCGTCGAAGAAGGCGATGGCGCCGGTGAAGGCGTTGTTGACCCACAGCTCGATGGGTCCGAGCGCGGCCTCGACCGCGTCGGCGGCACGCTCGAGGGCCGCGGCGTCGGCGACGTCGACCGACACGCCCGTCGCCGAGCGACCGAGCGCACGGACCTCGGCCACGGTGGCGTCCAGCCGCTCCTGCCCACGGGCGAGCACGGCGACGTCCCAGCCGCGCCGGGCGAGCTCGCGGGTCACCGCCCGGCCGACACCGGCGGTGCCCCCGGTGACGACAGCCGTCCCGCGGGGCCTGGAGCGCTTGCGCACTGTCGGTGTCCTCACCGGTCGCGGAAGGCCCGCCAGGCGGCGCGCGCCTCGGGCAGCGCACCGGGGACGGTCGCGACCAGCAGGCCGGCGCTGAGGGTGCACCAGGAGCAGATCTTCTTGTGCTTGCTGACCTGCTCGGCGAACAGGTAGATCCCGCCGGCGGCGTCGACGAGGCTCTTGGCCAGCAGCGCCAGCGGGATCCACGGCTGCTCTCGGTGACGCTCGGCACCGCCCATCCCGGCCAGCACGAGCGAGAGCCCCGCGCTGGCGATGCCCAGGGCCGCGTCGGGCGTGTTGAGGACGGCGTACGCCTCCCCTGACGCGTCGACCCGGTCCGCGTCGATCCCCGGCAGCGACGGCTCCGGGACGGACCGGAGCACGCCGAACTGGTAGAGCGCGACGACGGACAGGCTGCCGGCCGCGGCCGTCTGCAGCAGCGCGGTGCGGCGCCGCCGGTCGAGGAACTCCCCCGCCTCACGGCGCAGAGCGTCGGAGACGGCCTCGGCCCGCGCGTTGCTGCCACGGCCGATGCCGCCCTCACCGGGGCGGATGCTGGCGGCCGGCGGGCCGGCCGGGTGCAATCGGGTGCTCATCGATTCTCCTCTGACGTCGGGCGCTCGTGGTCCTGCTCCGTGCCCTGTCCGGCCCGCAGCCGCACGTAGCGGTACAGCCGCCAGGCCCACAACCCGGGAGCGCCCCACGTCTCCCGCCGCTGCGCGGCGTCCAGGACGTACACCGCGCGGGCGAGCTCGGCGTGCGACCAGACCAGCGGGGTGTTGCCCAGCAGCCGGCCGGTCTGCGGGTCGACCTCCTCCGACAGCAGCCGTGGCAGGCCGGCACACAGCCGGTCCAGGCGCTGCCGGGCCTGCTCGACACGGCCGATCCGGGCCAGCGCGGTGACCGCGAGGAAGCTCATCGGCAGGAATGCTCCCTCGATGCCGGAGAAGCCGTCCTCCTCGCCGGGCGGGTAGCGGTGCAGGTGGGCGCCGGCGCCGAGCCGGGCCAGCACGGCGTCGACCAGCCGGCCCGCCCGGGGGTCGTCGCGCGCGAACAGTCCGAAGGCGACGGCCATCAGCGAGGACGCATCGGGTCGGTCGGCGGGCCCGTCGTAGCTCTGCGGCAGCAGGCCGTCCGGTCCGAGGGCCGACAGCACCCGCCGGGAGATGACGTCGCGGGCCTTTTTCCACTGCCTGCGCCGGGTCCACGGCCGCCACCCGCGGGCGATCCACAGCGCACGGTCCAGGACCAGCCAGCGGCCGATGTCGCCGTCGATCAGCGGCTGCGCCTCGCGCATCTCCCAGATGCCGTGGCTGGCCTTCGGCTGCTCCGGCTCGTCCGCGGCGATGCTGTCGGCCAGCCGGGACACCAGCGCCCAGGTGCGGTCGTCGAGCCGACCGCCGACCTGCACGTACACCGAGACGGCCTCGGTGAGCAGGCCGAGCGCGTCGTACTGCCGCTGGTCCCGGGCGCCGTTGCCGACCCGGACCGGCCGGGAGGCGGCCCAGCCGGAAACGCCGGGCACTTCGGACTCCTCCGGCACCGGCTCGCCGCGGACGTCGAGCATCGGCCGGGTCAGCAGGTCGGTGTCACCCCAGGCGTCGTGCACGAACTCGAGGTAGCGGCGGGCGTCGGCGGACCGGCCCAGCAGCGCCGCGACGGCCGTGGACAGCGAGGCGTCGCGCAGCCAGGTGTAGCGGTAGTCGAACTGCCGATCGTGCCCCACCGCCTCCGGCAGGCTGGTCGTCGGCGAGGCAACGACCGCGCCGGTCGGCTGGTAGGTGCAGGCCCGGATCACCGCCAGCGCGTCGAGCGCGCGCTCCGGGTGGGTCCGCGGGAGGCGGGCGCTGTGCAGCAGGCTCTGCTCGTGCTGCTCGCGGGCCCTGAGCCGGTCGAGCAGCGCGTCGGCGTCGCGTCCCGGGTCGCCGCCCACCGCGACGATGAGCACACTCCAGCGGTCCGGCGTCAGGTGCACCGTGCTGAGCAACCGGTCACCCTGCAGCCGGTGGTCGGCGGCCCGCACCAGCAGCTGCTGGTCGACCCCCCGCGACCGGCGCCGGCCGGTAGCGGTGTCGCCCTCGAGGGACAGCCGGACCGGCTCGGTTCCGAAGCCGCCGAGTCGCAGCGCGTGCTCGACGGTGGCCGGCGCCGGGGACGGCAGTCCCGCTGTGGGCAGCAGCCGCAGGCAGCGGACCAGGGCCGACCCGTCGTCGTCGGTCAGCAGCCCGTCGCGGACCTCCACCAGCACCGTCCCGCTGCGCAGGACGGTACGGCTCGTGGCGCCGGCCGGCCCGTCGTCGCAGTCGACGAAGTCGAGGTCGGGAAAGCCTGCGAAACCCCCGTCGGGGTCGAGCAACTGCCAGCACAGCGGCGCGTCGTCGAACTGCGGGGCGCACCACCATCGGACGGTGCCGTCCGGCGCCAGCACCGCCACCGTCCTGTCGTCGCCGAGCAGCCGGTGCGCACCCAGCTCCGGGGACCAGCGGACCTGCCGCGGCCCCGGCCGGGTCGCCGTCGTCACGCGTCACCAGGAGTCATTGCCGCCGTCCTTCCCGACGGGCGCGAACACGAACGTGCAGCGTCACCCCGGTTGCCGTGCCCGCACGGTCACTGAGGGTGCGCTACACGCCTGACCAGGACAGCTCTTCCGGAAAATCCTGGCGTTCCGGGCAGGACGAGGGTCAGCCTCCGCGGCGCAGCAGGTAGACCACGAGGGCCACCAGCGCGGCCAGCCCCGCAGCTGCGACCAGCGCCTGGAGCAGGTAGAGCGGGACCTGCCTGGCTCGCGGCGGCGGACCGACCGGACCTGACGTGCGGCGGATGCGCCACAGCGCCCCGCTTGCGAGCGGCATGCGGATGCCGCCGACCTCGGGGGCGATGTCGATCTGACCCCAGTCGACGACGTAGAGCGCGCCGTCCGGGCCGAACTGGCAGTGCGACGGACGCTCGAACCCGGAGTGCGGCAGCTTCGACGCGGGGCCGTTGATCTTGTTGACGGCGAAGTCCGCCACCTCGCCGCTGCGCATGTCGACCCGCACCACCTTGAAACCGACCGGCGTCATCGGGCGGGCCGTCACGGGCGCGACGTCGCCGAACAGCGCGATGAAGGCGTCGCCCTCGTAGCCGAAGGCCGGGTCCCGGCAGAAGTCGACGCCGTTGGGAGCCGCGTGCGGCGGCAGGCTCACGAACGGCTTCGGCGGGTCCGGATCCGGCGGGTCCGCGAGCAACGGCTCGCGGTTGCGGCCCTTGTCGCCCCAGTACGGGTCGTCCAGCCGGATGCCCGAGGCGTAGTCGGGCCAGCCGTACCAGGCTCCCTCCCGGATCTCGTAGAAATCCTCCAGATCCCCGACGATGTAGCGCTCACCTCGCTCGTCGATGCCGTGCTCGGTCGCGAACAGCCGGCCGTCGGGGTGGAAGGCGATTCCGTACGGGTTGCGCAGGCCCCACGCCACGCACTCCAGCTCGCTGCCGTCCGGCCGGCAGCGCAGGACGGCGCCGCTCGCCGCTGCGCTCCCCCGGATGATCTGGCCCGGCTCCGTCGCGGTGCCGAAGGGGACATAGGCGCCGCAGCTGACCTCGTGGGTCAGCGATCCGAGCACGTCGCGGTAACGGACGTTGCGGCCGGTGAGCACCACGTCCGCTCCGGGCACGTCGTGGAAGTCCGGGAAGGCGGGAAGCCACTCGTAGGCGAAGTTGTCGGCGCCGACCACGGCAGTGTTGGTGGCCGTGCCCTGCCCCCAGTAGATCCTGCCGTCCGGCCCGAGGACCGGGTAGTTGGTCTGGTGGTCACCCAGCCCCGGCAGTCCGTCGAGCAGCGTCTGCGCCTTTCCGTCCGGCGTGATGCGCAGCAGCCGGTCGGTGTCGGTGACGATCAGCGCGCCGTCGTGCCAGCAGGCGCCGGTGACCGCTCCGGTCTTCCTCCACTCCGCATCGGAGAACTCGTACACGACCTCGGTCGCGCCGGTCGCCGGGTCCACCCGCAGCACCCGGGGCCGGGTCTCGATCTTGTGCCCGCACTCGATGACGTAGCAGCTGCCGTCGGGGGCGAAGGTGCAGTGCACCGGGGCGTTCAGGCCCGTCGTCACGACCTCGGCGACGAAGCCGTCGGGGAGCAGGATGTCCTCGGCGCGCCACTGCCGGGACTCGACGCGGCGCAGCGACCGTCCCCGGACGAGCGGCTGGAACGGCTTGTAGAGATAGGCCAGCCACTGGTCGAGTTTGGCTGCCTGGACCGCCGGGCCGCCGGGCCTTTTCGTGCTCATGTCGCCGCTCCTCGGGTCGTCACTGCTCCAGCAGGTCTGTCGGGAGGCGCCAGAGCGCACCGCTGCCGGGCTCCGCGCGCACCCCCTGCTCCGTCATCTCGAAGCGCCCGAAGTCGAGGACGAGCGCGGTGCCGTCCGCCGGGTCGAAGCGCACGTCGATGGGCCGGGCGAGCTCGGCGTCGAGGGCGACCGGATGCACCGTCCACTCCCCCGTGTCCACGCGGACGAGTGCCCGCCCGACGGATGCCCCGCCGCCCGGCACCGTCATGGGGGCCTCGTCGCCGAACAGCGCGACCAGCAGCTGCCCGGCGTAGCGGCTGCCCTCCGGATAGACGTCGAACTTGACGGCGGCCACGTGCGGCGCGAACTCGACCAGCGGCCGCTCGGGCGGGGGCAGCTCGTCGTGGTGGGCGAGCAGGAAAACCGGCTCCGGCCCGCAGCCGGGCAGGAAGCGCGGGTCGGTGACCGGCCGGCCGGCGACGAAATCGGGCCAGCCGTACCACGCGCCGGGACGCACCTCGAACAACGCATCGGGCGCGGCGCCGACCGGCCGGCTGCCCCGGTCGTCGGCTCCCTGGTCGATGGCGAGCAGGCGGCCGTCCGGCAGGAAGCCCAGCGCCCAGGCATTGCGCAGTCCCCACGCGACCACCTCGAGCCCGGTGCCGTCCGGCCGGCAGCGCATGACCGCGGCGGTCGCCGGCACCTGACCCGGGATGCGGTGCCCGGCGGGGTGCGCAACCCCGAAGGGCGCGAACCCACCCGTCCGCGCCCGGGCGCCGGTGTCCGGCGCGAACGGATCGGCGGTCTCGGCGACGTGGGCGGCGAGGACCACGTCGTAGCCGGGAAGGTCGTGCGCGTGCGGCAGCCGGCCGAGCCAGCCGATCTCGTAGGAGTCGAGGCCGACGATCCCGGTGTTCGTCATCGCGCCCTGGCTGAAGTAGATCCAGCCGTCCGGGCCCGCCAGCGCGGTGTTGGTGTGGTAATTGCCCGGCCCGGGCAGCCCGTCCAGCAGCGTCCGGCGTTCCCCTGTCGCCGTGAGCACGCTGATCCGGCCCGGATGGCCGCCCTCGGCGAGCAACAGGTCGGGGCCGTACGGCGACAGGCCGTTCACCGGTGCCCGCAGGCCGTCCGCGACCAGCTGCTTCGAGCCGTCGGCCACCACCCGCCAGACCCGGCCACCCGGTGCAGCTCCGCCGAACGGGAGCCCGGCCTCGGCCACGAACACGCTCCCGTCGCCGGACAGCGCGATGCTCGTCGGGAACGTCAGGCCGGCAAGGAAGGGGGATGTCATGCCGCCGCCTGCCGCTCACGGAAGGACGCGCGCCGCGCCAGCAGGAGCGCGGCGAGGGCGAGTCCCACCAGAACGATGAACACCAGCAACGCCACGCCCGATGTCGCTGCCCACCGGCCCGCGACGGCGTACGCGAGTGCGACCGGTAGCGAGCCCGCTACCCCCGCCGCCAGCACCGGGACGAGCCGCATCCCGGTGGCTCCGGCCATGATGGTCACGGTCTCGGCGAGCACAGGCACCGGGCGCGTCACGATCAGGGCGGCCGGCCCCCACCGGCCCAGCAGGGCGCTCGCCCGGGCCCGTTGGAGCGGTGACAGCGGCTGCTCCAGGCGGCCCCGCCCCGTGCGACCGACCAGCCACCCGGCGAGCACCGCTCCGGTGTTTCCCACCAGCGACAGCATGGTGCCGACCGCGACGCCGAACAGCGCTCCGTGTGCCGTCATGACGCCGCTGGACGGCACCGGCAGGAGCACGTCGGCGATGAGCAGGCCGATGCCGGAGGCGGCGGCCGTCCAGGCGCTGCTGCCGTGGAGCAGGCGCGCATCCTGGAAGCCCGGCACCTGCGCCATCTGCACGACCGCGAACGTCGCCAGCGTGATCCCCACGACCAGGCCGGCAGCCAGGGCATACCGCCGCCAGACGGTGCGGTGGGAGATCCGCTGCGCTGTCACGACCCGTAGGACGGCGGCGCCGGTGAGCGGACGGCGGCGGCATCGCGCCGGCCCAGCTGGATGCCGGTGGTGAACGAGGGCCGTGCATCCAGCTCGGCGTCGTCGTCGACCCCGACACCGAGGCGGCCTACCAGCTCGCCGCCGAGCCACCCGGTCAGCAGCGCCAGCGCGGCACCGGCCAGCGCCAGCCCCAGCGCCAGGCCGGTGGCGACATGATCCGTCTCAGCCGCCCGCAGCAGCCAGCTGGCGGCGAACAGCACCACGACCACGACGTTGCCCACACCATGCACGGCGCCGACCCGCTTGGCGCGGGTGCCGGCCGGCACGGCGAGGTAGTCGATGAAGCCGAACACGGCGGCGAGCAGACCGCCGAGCACCCCCGCGGCGATCATCAGGTAGCTGGCGGTGGCGAAGTCGGCGTTGCCGGTGGACAGCCGCAGGAGGTCGAACACGACTGCGGTGGCCAGCAGGCCCAGGGGCAGAACGATCAGTTGCTGGTGAATGGCGTGTCCGGCGAGCTTGGCGGAACTGTCCATCGGATGCTCCTCGGAGTGGGAACGGAAATCGGCTATGCAGCGGGTCGACGCTGCCGGGCAGCACGGGTCAGGCTGCCCGGCCGGCCGTCAGTGGCCCTGATCCGCGTTGTCGTCCTTCTTGGCGGTCTCGCAGCCGCACTCCTTGCACATGTCGACCTCCCTTCCGATGTTGTACCTACAGATGTTGTTACTACTCGCTCTGCCGCATTCGGTCAATTTTCGTTGGAGAAAAGATGAGGGGTCGGGGCGCCGACCGGGCTGCTCGCCCCATCGAGACGCAACCCCGTCATCCCCCGTTCGGTCAACCACTGTTGGACAAACGTCGGTAGGCTGTCGCTGTGGGATTCGAGCAGGACATCAGTCAGCTGGGCGTGTTCACCGAGCCGCAGCGGCGGCGCGTCTTCGAGCGGCTGCAGGCGGACGGGCCGTGCACGGTGACCGCGCTGGTCGACACGCTGGGCGTGGGCCGCACCCTCGTCGCCTTCCACCTGGGCAAGCTGCTCGAGTCCGGCTTCGTCGAGGGAATCGGGCCGGACGCCACCACCGGCGGACCCGGTCGCCCGGCGCAGCGCTACCGCGTATCGAAGCAGGAGGTGGTGGCGAGCGTGCCGGACCGCCGCTACGACCTGCTCGCCGGCGTCCTGCTCGACAGCATCGCCGACTTCCGACCCGACGACACGGCGCACACGAGCGCCCTGCGGGCCGCCCGGCGCCGCGGCGCGGAGCTGGGCCGGCAGCTCGCCTCCGGACGGCTCCCCCGGACGGCGACGGCCCGGTTCGCGCGGCTGGAGCGGCTGCTGTCCACGCTCGGCTATGCCCCGCGCCGGCAGGGCGACGAGCTGTTCGTACGGAACTGTCCGTTCGACACGTTCCGGGCCACGAACACCGAGCAGGTCTGCTCGCTGAACCTCTCCCTCTCGGACGGCTATCTCGAGGGGCTCGGGCTGGACCGGGACCTGCAGGCCGACCTGCGCCCCGACCCGGACAGCTGCTGCGTCGCTTTCCGGCAGTCTGGCTGACTCCTTGTTGTGACGCGATGAATTCCGCCGCACAACCTCCTCCGGACGGACCAGCGACTTAGCGTCCCGATCGGGGCAGCCTGACAGCATGACTGCACCGGCCCTTGCTCCTGCCGCCCTGACCCGGCTGCGCGAGCGCGCTGTCCAGCTCGCGGGGCTGGTGGCCACGCCGCTCGTCCCGTCCGACTACGTCGACCTGCTGGACCCGCTGCGGTCCGGCGCCGACCTGCGCGGACGGATCGTCGCGGTGCATCCGGAGACCCGCGACGCGGTGTCCCTCGTTCTCCGCCCGGGACGTGGCTGGCGGCCACACACCCCCGGCCAGTACGTGCGGCTCGGCGTCGACGTCGACGGGGTCCGCCAATGGCGAGCTTACTCCCTCACCTCGCCGGTGGACCGGCCCGACGGGTGCATCGCCGTCACCGTCAAGGCCATCCCTGACGGCACGGTCAGCAACCACCTCGTCCGCCGCGCCCGCCCCGGCCTCGTGGTCCAGCTCGACCAGGCGACCGGGGCCTTCGTCCTGCCCGAGCCCCGGCCGGCGAAGGTGCTCTTCGTGACGGCCGGCAGCGGGATCACCCCCGTCATGGGGATGCTGCGCAACGCGCTCGACGAGCTCGAGGACGTCGTCCTGGTGCACTCGGCACCGACCGCAGGCGACGTCGTCTTCGGCGGCGAGTTGCGCGCCCTGGCCGCGCGCGGCCGCATCCGGCTGGTGGAACAGCACACCGACGAAGCCGGGCTGCTCACCGCCGAGGACGTCGAAGGGCTGGTGCCCGACCTGGCCGAGCGGCAGACCTGGGCCTGCGGCCCGGTCGGGATGCTCGACGCGCTCGAGGAACACTTCGGCGCCCGCGGCATCGCCGACCGGCTGCACACCGAACGCTTCCGGGCCACCGTCCTGGCGACCGGCGAGGGCGGCACGGTGCGCTTCCTCGAGCAGCAGGTCACCCTCGAAGCCGGCGGCGGCACGCCCCTGCTCGACGCCGGCGAGAAGGCCGGGGTGCTCATGCCGTCCGGCTGCCGGATGGGCATCTGCTTCGGCTGCGTCGTACCGCTGCGCTCCGGCGCCGTCCGCGACCTGCGCGACGGCGCGCTCACCACCGCCGCCGAGGGCGACGGCGTGCGCATCCAGACCTGCATCAACGCCGCTGCCGGCGCCTGCGACATCGAACTCTGACACCCGGACCCGTGGAGGACACCGCATGACTGCTGTCCAGAACAAGCCGCACAACCCGATCGCGCACCTCACCGACGAGGACGTGGAGACCCTCGGCCGCGAGCTCGACGCGATCCGCGAGCAGGTCCTGGCCAGCCGCGGGGAGCGCGACGCGACCTACATCCGCAAGATCATCGACGCCCAGCGCAGCCTGGAGCTCGCCAGCCGCGGACTGCTGCTGTTCTCGCTGTTCCCGCCCGTGTGGCTGATCGGCACGGCAGGCCTGTCGGTCTCGAAGATCCTCGAGAACATGGAGATCGGGCACAACGTCATGCACGGCCAGTGGGACTGGATGCGCGACCCCAAGATCCACTCCACCAGCTGGGAGTGGGACAACGCCTCCCCGTCGGACATGTGGAAGCACTCGCACAACCAGATCCACCACACGTTCACCAACGTGCTCGGCCGCGACAACGACCTCGGCTACGGCATCATGCGGGTCGACGAGGACCAGCGCTGGCACCCGCTCTACCTCGGACAGCCGCTGTGGAACTTCCTCAACGCCTGCCTGTTCGAGTACGGCATCGCCGCGTACGACCTCGAGATCGGCAAGGTGGTCAAGGGACGCAAGGACAAGGACCTGTTCCGCCGTCAGGGCCGGCAGGTACTGACCAAGATCAAGAAGCAGGCCGCCCGGGACTACGTCGTGCACCCGTTGCTGTCCGGCCCCTCGTTCCTACCCACCCTGGCGGCCAACGCCACCGCCAACCTGGTCCGCAACCTGTGGACCCACTCGGTCATCATGTGCGGCCACTTCCCGGACGGCGTGGAGACCTTCACCAAGACCTCGATCGACGGCGAGACCCGAGGGCAGTGGTACCTGCGCCAGATGCTCGGAGCCGCCAACATCAGCGGCGGGGAGTTCCTGCACCTGATGACCGGGAACCTGTCCTTCCAGATCGAGCACCACCTCTACCCCGACCTGCCGAGCAACCGGTACAAGGAGATCGCACCGAAGATCCAGGAGCTGTTCGAGCGGTACGGCCTCAGCTACGCCACCGGGCCGCTCCCCCGGCAGCTCGGGTCCGCGTGGAAGAAGGTGTTCCGGCTCTCGCTGCCCAACGACCTCGGCCGGGCAGGTGCAGCCGCCGTGTCCGGCGTCACCCCACTCGCCCTGCTGCGGCGGGTCCGTCCGGCCACGGTCGAGCCGGCCGCGTCCGCGGCCTGAGCCGGTTTCCCCGTTCGAGGAGGTGAGACCGGCTCCCGCCCCGGGACGTCACGGTCCGGTGCGCAGCGGACCGGGTGGCGCCAGCTGCTCGATCCTCGTCCGCACCTCGGCCAGCCGGGCGCCGTCCCGCAGCGCCCGGCGGCAGACGAGCAGGGCCCGCGGCCAGTTCACCACGACCGCCCCTGCGAGCTCGGTGCCGTCGCCGGTGTAGAGCGCCACGAACCGGCCGTCCACCGACGGGTCGCCCAGGACGACGTGCTCCAGCGGGCCGCCGGTGCGGCCGATCACCTGCATCCTCCAGTCGTGCTGGTCGCTCCAGACGTACTCGACCGGCGCGTAGGCCCGCAGGTCGTCCGGGTGCACGAGATTGTGCGCGACACACGCGGCCTGCTCGACCGCGTTGGTCCAGTGCTCGATGCGCGTGGACACCTGCCGGTGCGGATGCATCCAGCGCGCCACGTCACCGGCGGCGTAGACGTCGGCGGCCTCGACCGCCCTGCAGTACTCGTCACAGACCACGCCGTCGTCGACGAGCAGCCCCGAGTCCGCGACCCACTCGTCGTTGGGGTGCGCGCCGATACCCACGACGACCGTGGCGGCCGGCACGGCGCTGCCGTCGGTGAGCCGGACGCTGAAGGCACCGCGCTCGCCGTCGATCGCCGCCACGCCGGTGCCGAACCGCGTGTCGACACCGTGCCGCCGGTGCAGGTCGGCGAACCAGCCGCCGATCTGCTCGTTCAGGACCGAGGTCATCGGCACCGGCAGGGGGTCCACGACCGTCACCCGCAGGCCCATGGTGCGGGCGGCCGAGGCCACCTCCGCCCCGACGAACCCGCCGCCGACGACGACGACAGGTCCGCCGGCGAGCAGGTCGCCCCGCAGGTCCGCGGCGTCGGCGAGGGTGCGCAGGAGGTGCACGCCCGGCCGGCTCCCCCACCGTGACGGGCGGGCACGGGCGCCGGTGGCGATCACGAGGTGGTCGTACCCGACCGGATCGTGGTCCGCGAGCAGCAGGCGACGCCCGGCGACCTGGATGCGCAGGGCGCGGTGCCCCAGGAGCAGCTCGATGCCCGCCTGCGCGGCCTGATCCTGGGTGAGCAGCCGGATCGACTCGACGTCGGTGCCGCCGACCAGCAGCCCCTTGGACAGGGGGGGCTTGTCGTAGGGAAGCTCGTGCTCCTCGCCGACGAGCAGGACCTCTCCCTGGTGGCCCTCTGCCCGCAGCGCCTGCGCGGTGCGGACGCCGGCCACCGAGCTGCCGACGACGACGACACGACCGTTCCCCCGCGGCGGGTGCGGGGCGGTCATTCCACGGGGGCTCTCGTCGACGTCACGTCAGGCCCCCATCTCCGGTGTACCGACCCGGTGCGACAGGCCGCCCGCAGCCAGCAGTATGACCCCAGCACGAGAGCCTGCCCGTTCTACGCTCGCCGGATGGCCCGCTACTTCGACGTCCACCCGGTCGACCCGCAACCACGGCTGATCGGGCAGGCCGTGGCACTGCTGCGGGACGATGCCCTCGTCGCCTACCCGACCGACTCCTGCTACGCGCTCGGTTTCGCGATCGACAGCGCGACCGGCGCTGACCGCATCCGTCGGATCCGGTCGCTCGACGACCGGCACCACTTCACCCTCGTCTGCGCCGACTTCGCGCAGCTCGGGCAGTTCGTGCACCTGGACAACGCCGCCTTCCGCAGCATCAAGGCCGCGACACCCGGGCCGTACACCTTCATCGTTCCGGCGACCAAGGAGGTACCGAAGCGACTGGCACACCCGAAGAAGCGCACCGTCGGTGTCCGGATCCCGGACCACCCCGTCGTACAGGCGCTCCTGCGCGAGCTGGGCACCCCTCTGGTGTCCAGCACGCTCCTGCTTCCCGGAGCCGATCAGCCGATGACCGACGGCTGGAGCATCAAGGAGGCGCTCGACAACCAGGTCGACGCGGTGCTCGATGCCGGTGACTGCGGGACCGAGCCGACGACCGTCGTGGACTGGTCCGAGGGGTTCCCCGAGGTCGTGCGCGCCGGAGCCGGGGACCCCGCGCGGTTCGGGTAGAACAGGTGTCGTGACGCAGCCGGTGAGGAGCAGGCGATGACCCTCGAGGAGGCGCTCGCCCTGGTCGCCCGACAGCAGCTCGGCGCGCTGGTCACGCTGCGACGGGACGGCCGGCCACAGACCAGCAACGTCGTCTACGCCGTGCGGGACCGGGAGGTCCTCGTGTCCGTGACCGACAGCCGCGCCAAGACGCGCAACCTGCGGCGGGACCCGCGCACGGCGCTCCACGTGAGCACCCCGGACGGCTCCGCCTGGGCGTGCGTCGAGGGCGAGGCGCAGCTGTCGCCGGTGACGACCGTCCCAGGCGACGAGGCCGGCCGCTCCCTGGCGCAGCTCTACGTCCAGATCGCCGGGGCAGAGCACCCCGACTGGAAGGAGTTCCACCAGGCCATGGTCGACGAGCGTCGACTGCTGCTCACGATCCCGGTCACGCACGGGTACGGCGGCGGCGCCTCCTGATCGCGCCGGTCCACCCGCGGGCGGGCCGCCGCCCCTCTCGACCCTCTTTCCTCATCGTCCACCTGGTGGACGGCCGGGACCGGGAGGGCCGGCGTAGGCCTGGGCGATGTCCAACCAGGCCGTGGCGACAGGCCCGGTGGCCTGCAGCCCCGTCTGGCCGCGGTGTCTGCGCTGAGTTGCCACGAGGCAGAATTCCTCGGCAGACCCGAGCACGCGATCCTCGGCGTCCTCCGGTCCCCACCTCCACGTCTCGCCGTCGGGTCCGGCCAGCTCCACCCGCACGGCACGGTCGGGCGCAGGACGACCCTGCACCGTGAAACTCCACGCCAGGGTGCGGACGCCCAGGTGCGCCACGTGACGCAGGCGCGACGTGGGGGTGCGTCCCACCTGCACGGTGTCGGCGATGTCCTGCCCGTGTGCCCACGTCTCCATCAGCCGGGCGGTGACGGAGGACGCCGCGCTCATCGGCGGACCGAACCAGGGCAGGGTCTGCGATGGGGACAGCCCACGGAAGACTTGCAGATACTCGCTGCGCGACCGCTGCAGCCAGGCGGCCGCAACCGGACCCGCTCGGTCCTGGCGGCGCTGCGCGACGACGGCGGCGAAGTCCTCGCCGAGCGCCGTCAGCTCCGTCGCCTCACGCTCGAAGCGGGCGACGTCGGTGGCTGCCAACGTGGAGATGTCGTCGAAGAAGGCGAGGTGCGTGACCTGGTCCCGGATCGTCCACGGAGCCGCCGGGGTCGGTCGGTCCCAGTCGTCGACCTCCAGGCGGGACAGGAGCCGGAACAGGTCCCCGGACTCCGCGGCCAGGTCATCGGTCAACTGCGCCATGTCGACGGCCATCAGCGGCCGCCCGGGCTCGGGAACCGCCGCCGGCCGACCCGGCGCGACGCCGCACGGCACCGGGCCCCGGTCAGCTCACCACCCCCGCAGCCCGCAGCTGGGCGATCCGCGTGTCGTCGAGGCCACCGAACGAGCGCAGGAGCATGTCCGTGTGCTCGCCGACCCGCGGCGCCACTCCCCGCGCGTCCGCAGGGGTCGCACCGAGCTTGATCGGCGTGCCGACCATGCTCAGTGGGCCGAAGTCGCAGTAGTCGACGTCGACGATCATGTCCCGCGCGGTGACGTGCGGATCGTGCACGATCTCATCGATGGCCTTGATGGCCGACAGCGGCACCTGGTCCGCCACGAGTTCCTCGAGTTCAGCCTTGGTGCGGACGGCGAACCATCGCTCGAGCAGGGGCCGCACCCTGCGCTCGTAGATCTCGCTGTCGAAGCGCTTGGCCATCGTGTCGATCTCCGGATCGACGGCCCACTCCGGCTCCAGGAACAGCTCGCAGGTCAGCCGCCAGAACTTGTCGGTATAGCCGCCGAAGAAGACGTAGCCGTCCTTGCAGGGATACAGCTGATAGGGACGTACGAACGGATGCGCATTTCCCAGCGGCGCTGCCACCTTCTGGTCGACGGTATAGGAGACGACCGCCGCCTCGGTGAGCGTCAGCACCGCGTCCTGCTGCGAGACGTCGACCAGCTGACCCTGTCCCGTGCGCTCGGCGTGCCGCAGCGCCGCCAGCGTGCCGATGACGCCGTACATCGTGGCCGAGATGTCGCCGATGACCGTCCCGACCCGCACGGGCGGGCGGTCCAGCTCGCCGTTCATGCCCCACAGCCCGCCGGTCGCCTGGGCGTTGTTGTCGTAGGAGGGACGGCGCCGGTACGGGCCGGTCTGACCGAAGCCGGAGATCGCGGTGTAGACCAGTCGCGGGTTCACCTCCAGGAGCTCGCGGTGCCCGACGCCGAGGCGGTCCATCACGCCGGCGCGGAAGTTCTCCACCACGACGTCCGCCTTCGCCGCCAGATCCATCAGCAGTCGCTTGCCGTCCTCACAGCCGAGGTCGAGTGTCAGTCCCAGCTTGTGCCGGTTGTACTGCGCGAAGTAGGCGCTGAACCGCGACCCGTCCGAAGAAGTCAGGAACGGGGGGAAGTCGCGCGTGTAATCGGGCTCGGCCGGGTTCTCCACCTTGATCACGGTGGCACCCAGATCGGCCAGGATCATAGAGCAGTACGGGCCCGCCAGCACGCGCGTGATGTCCAGGACCACCACCCCGACCAGCGGCTTGGGGCTCTGTCGGGCGGACCGGTCCGTCTCACCGCTGCTGTTCATGCGCTCTCCTGTCCGCCACTGCCCTGGACCCCGTCGACGCGGGTGGCCGTGCGGAGGCTAGGTGGGCAGGCTTCGGCCCGGCTACGGACGGTCCACCCACAGAGCACGGCGCGACAGTGGGTGGATGGGACCCCCCTGCCGGTGCAGACTCGCAGCCGCACACCTTGCAGAACAGCTGGAGGCACGGCATGCAGATCCAGGCAGGCGCGACGGCCATCGACGGCGGGACGGCCGCCCGGGCCACCTTCGGCGCCGACACCGAGCGGGTCGCCGACACCGAGCGGGTCTCGGTGCAGTCGGTGCAGGCGCTGCTCGACGCGATCTGCGAGGACAGTGAGACGGCCCAGCAGATCTCGGCGGTGCTCGCCCAGGAGGACCTGGACCCGGCCACGACGCTGGCCCTGGAGGACTCGGCGCTCAGGGCCCAGGCCACCGTGACCCGGCTCCGACGTCACCACCACGAGGCGTCCGCGCTGTTCTCCAGCGCCCGCGAGCTGGTGGAGCTGCGTGACACCGACGTGCTGCTCCGACGGCTCCTGCAGCGCGCACACGACCTGACCGGCACGGACATCACCTACCTGGCCGAGCGGGACACGGCGACCGGGGAACTGTTCATCCGGGCGGGTCTCGGGCTGGTGACGTCCGCCTTCCACGGCGTCCGCGTCCCACCGGGCAAGGGCCTGGCCGCCCTCGTTGCCCAGACCCGCTCGGCGCACACCACCAATCGGTACACGGAGGACGCCGGGCTCGACCACGACTCCTTCGTCGACGCGATCGTGGCCGGCGAGGACATTGTCGCGATGGCCGGGGTGCCCATGCTGCTCGGTGACCAGGCCGTAGGGGTGCTCGTGGCGGCCAGCCGCGCGCCGAGGAGCTTCTCGACCGACGAGATCAACCTGCTGGCCACCTTCGCCGACCACGCCGCGGTCGTGCTGCAGAACTCCAGGCTGATGGATCGCGCGCGCGCCTCGGCGAAGGAGACCGGGGTCGCGCTGGCGCAGCTGACCGCCTACACCGCAGCCATGGAACGGGCCGCGAGCCTGCACACCGAACTCACCGCGGCAGTGCTGCACGGAGGCAGTGTTGAGGACGTCGCCGGCATCCTGCACGCCGCTCTGGACCGGGGCGTTCTGGTCGCCGACCAGCGGGGTGGGCCCCTGGTGACCTGCGGTTCCCCGTGGCCGTGTGGTGACCCGGAGACGACGCCGAACCTGATCCCGGCCGTCGACGAGAGCCGCCGCTCGGGACGTCTGGTATCGGTGCCTGGCGGTCCCGCAGTGGTCGCCGTCATGGCAGGCGACTCGCTGCTGGGTTCGGTGGCTGTGGCCCTGGACGGCGGCGAACTCGACCCGCTGGACCAGCGTTCCGTCGAGCGTGCTGCCCAGATCATCGCCTTGCTGACCCTGCAGCAGGAGGCGGTGGCCGAGGCGGAGGAGCGCGTGCGGGGAGCGCTGGTCTCGGACGTCCTGGAGGTGGACTCGGTCCACCGGCGGGAGCTGCTGCTGCGCGCGCGCTCGCGCGGTGTGCGCATCGCTGAGCTGCGTACGCCGGTGGTGGTCGTGGTCGCACCCGAGCACCGCCGGGCGGCGCTGCGGGCTGCCAACGCTGTCGCCGAGGGGACGTTGTCCGGCGAACATGCAGGCGTTCTGGCCGTGCTGGTGCCCACGGAACCACCACTGCACGCCGCGCACGCCGTACGCAGCCGCATCCGGCAGGTCGTGCCCGGTCCGGTGCTCGTCGTCGCCGGTCCTGCCGGCGCGCCGGAGACGCTGCTCGAGCGCTTCGAGATGGCGCAGCGCTGCTCGCGGTTGCTCGTGGGCCTGGACCGGTGCGATGCCGCGACCTCCACCGACGGCTTCTCGCCGTACCTCGCGATGTTCGGCTCGGGCCGCGAGGATCTCGCCGCCTACATCCACCACACCGTCGGCAAGGTCATGGACTGGGACCGGGAACGGGGCACCGACCTGATGCTGACCCTGCGTGAGTTCGTCGAGGCCAACGCCAGCCCGACCCGGACCGCCCGTAGCCTCGGTCTGCACACCAACACCGTCCTACAGCGGCTCGACAGGATCAGCGCCCTGCTCGGGCCTGACTGGCGCGACCCGGAGCCGTTGTTCCGGGTTTCGGTGGCCGTGCGCCTGTACCGTCTCAGCCAGCAGGTGGGCGTCTCCCTGCCATGACGCCGGCCGGCGGCCGGTGCTCCCGCCCGGCGCTGAACGCACGGCCCGCACGCAGCCCTTGCGCGGTGCATGGGTGAAGTACCCATGGCGACCCCCCGATCACCGGTCAGTCCATCTGTGGTGCGCGGCACACGGCCGCTCCTAGGTTCTGGACATCCAAGCGCACCGAGGGCGCCGGCAGGCGCACGCAAGGCCGAGCCCGAGCGCGGTGTGCACGCGAAACCCGACCGGAGGCTGTCGTGGCAGGAGATGGACCGCAGATCGCCCCAGGGCTGACCGTAGAACGAAAAGAGGTGACGTCCGACGACCTCGCCCAGCTGGGGGTGGACCTCGCGGCGTTCCCTGGCTCCACGGCAGCCGACTTCAAGCGCTACCAGGTGCTCTCCGACGGCGGCTGGTATCGCGTCGTGAAGCACCAGCCGACGCTCACCTCGGTCAGCCGCGAGAAGGACCGGCTGCTCGGGCCGATCTTCCTCACCTCCGAGGGACTGCACCTCGCATGACCACCGACGACGGCAAAGGGGACAACACATGATGATCGGAGTGGACGTCGGGGGCACCTTCACCGATGTCGTCGCCATCGAGGATGGCAAGATCAAGACTGTCAAGGTCTCGACCAACGTCAAGGACACCCACCTGGCCGTGCTGCAGGGCGCTGAAGAGGCAGGGGTGGGCAGGGCGTCTGTCTTCAACCACGCCAGCACCCACGGCCTGAACGCAGTGATCACCCGCCGGCTGCCGAAGATCGCCTTCCTGACGACACTGGGTCACCGCGACATCCTCGACATCGGGAGCAACTACCGGCCGCTGGACGCGCTGACCGACGCGAGCTGGCGGCGGTCGTTCGGTGACGCGATGCGGCCGATCGTCCCGCGCTACCTGCGCCGCGGCATCCGTGAACGACTCACCGCGGACGGTGGCGTCCTCATCCCGCTCGACGAGGCGCAGGCCCGAGAGCAGATCGCCGTGCTCGGACGCTGTGACGTGCAAGGCGTCGCGATCTGCCTCATCAACGCCTACGTGAACTCACACCACGAGGAGCGGCTGCGCCAGCTGGTGCGCGAGGAGCTCGGCGACATCCCGGTCTCGATCTCCAGCGAGACCTCGCCGCTGGCCAAGGAGTGGGCCCGCGCCTCGACCACCACCGTCGACGTGCTGATGAAGCTCATCTACGACACCTACACGAAGAAGCTCGGTGGCGGGCTCGCGGAGCTCGGCTTCGGCGGCTCGTTCAACTACGCCAACTGCGCGGCGCAGCTCGTGCGCGCCGACATCGCGATGGAGCAGCCGTTCGAGATCGTCTTCGCCGGCCCAGCTGCCGGCACCGTCGCCAGCGCCCACTTCGGCAAGCTGATCGACCGCGGCAACCTGCTGTGCGTCGACGTCGGCGGCACATCGTGCGACATCAGCATGGTCTCCGACGGCAGCCCCTACGTGAACACCACATTCGAACTCGAGCACGACCTCATCGTGAACGCGCTGTCCAACGAGGTGGAGAGCATCGGCGCGGGAGGCGGCAGCCTCGTGACGATCAGTCCCGCCGGCGAGGTGCTCGTCGGGCCGGGCAGCGCAGGCGCCGACCCCGGCCCCGCCTGCTACGGCAAGGGCGGCACGCAGCCCGCCTCGACCGACACGTTCATCATGATGGGAGTGGTCGACCCGTCATCCTTCGCGGGCGGGCGGATGAAGCTCGACCCCGACCTCTCCCGCAAGGCCTTCGAGGACCTGCCGACGAGCTTGCCGTTCCACCAGCGGGTGAACTATGCCTTCAACATCGGCGTCAACAACATCGCCGAGGGCATCACGAACATCGCCATCAAGCATGGCATCGACGCACGCGACTACAGCCTCGTCGCCTTCGGGGCGGCCGGCCCGATGCTGCTGCCGGCGACGATGGACCTCGTCCACGCCCGCGAGGTCATCGTGCCGCCCCACCCCGGGCTCTTCTCGGCGCTGGGCCTCGTGAGCTCCGACCAGGTCTACGGCGACAGCCGCAGCTCCTACACGATGCTCGGCGTGGAAGCTGTCGAGTCCGTCAACAAGGTGTACGAGCAGATGGAGGGCAAGCTCCGGGAGCGCTTCGACGACACCTCCGGCGAGGTCGACTTCGTGCGCAGCATGGACGCCCGACTGGCCGGCCAGACGTGGGAGACGCCGTTCGTCTCCGTGCCCTCCGGTGAGATCACACCCGAGAAGATGGACGAGATGATCGCCAACTTCCACGACGTCTACGAGTCCAGGGCCGGCAACCGCTTCGAGGCCCTCCCCGTCCAGGGGGTGACCTACCGGGTCGAGGCCGTCATCAAGGCGACCAAGGTCGAGTACCCCCAGCTGCCCCAGGGCGACGGTGGCGTCGTCGCGCCGGAGTCGACGTTCGAGTTGCGCTACCTGCAGGATGAGCCCATCGCCGCAGGTCGTTACCAGCGGGAGAACCTCAAGGCGGGCGACAGGGTCGAAGGCCCGGCTGTCATCCACGAGACCCTGTCCACCACGTTCATGCTGCCCGGCCAGGTCGCCGTGGTCGGCGAGTACGGCGAGCTGCGGATCACGAGAGTCTGAGGAGACTGACCATGATCGATCTGACCACCGGGCCGTCGCTCAAGAACCTCTCCGACGCCGAGTTCGAACAGCGGTACGCCTGCGACCGCTACACAGCCACGGTGCTGTCCAACCGGATGCGCTACGTCGTCGAGCACATGTGCACGAACCTGCTGCACCATGCCTTCTCGATGATCCTGCGAGACTGGTACGACTTCGCCGCGACCATCTCCGGCCCGCCGGCGATGGACTACCCGATGTCGACCGTGTCGAACAGCCTGGTGCTGTTCACCGGGGCCATGGAGCACGCCGTCCGCAACGCCGTCGAGGAGTACGGGCCCGAGAACCTCGAGCCCGGCGACGTGCTGATGGTCAACGATCCCTACCGGGGCGGCAACCACGTCAACGACATCTGCTTCATCCGGCCCGTCTTCCACGAAGGCCAGATCGTCACCTTCGTGTCCCTGCGTGCCCACCAGCTCGACATGGGTGGCGTGGTGCCGGCGGGGTTCTCGGCCACGAAGAAGGACGTCTACGAGACGGGGCTGGTCATTCCGCCCACCTTGGTCTACCGGGACGACAAGCCCATCGAGTCGGCCTTCCACCTGATCTTCGACAACGCCCGCTTCTGCGCGTTGCTGCTCCCGGACATGATCACGATCTACCACAACCTGCTGCTCGGCGAGCGATTGATGGGCGAGAGCATCGCCCGCTACGGCGTCGATGCCTGGCTGGGCGCGATCCGCTACAGCTGTGACGTCAGCGCGGAATCCATGGCCGACGCGATCACCGCCCTGCCGGACGGGGTGTACGAGGGCGACGACCTGGTGGACGCAGACGGCATCGACCAGAGCCGCGAATACCTCGTCAAGGTGACGATCACCAAGGTGGGCTCTGCCATGGAGATCGACTTCAGCGGGACCTCGGAGCAGGCCAGGACCAGCATCAACTGCGGCATGTTCGACACCAAGACCGCCGTCGGCATCGCCTTGAAGCTGCTACTGGATCCGAAGTCGGCCTTCAACTCCGGGGTCTACCGCAACGTCGACATGCTCATCCCCGCCGGATCCTTCGTCGGCGCCGCACCGCCGGACGGACCGATCTTCCTGTACTGGGAGGCATCCATGCCGGTCCTGCTCGCGGTGTTCCGCGCCCTGGAGTCGGCAGTCGGCGAAAACGCCGTGGGGGGTGACTACGGCTCGCTGTCCATCCACAACGGGCACGGCGTCCTGGCCGACGGCACCCCGTGGGTCACGGTCGCCCAGTGCGGCGGCGAGCACGGCCCCTGGGGCGCGACACGACACGGCGACGCCGACAGCTACGAGGCCATCTACCTGGCCAACAACCTCGACCCGGCCACCGAGGCCATCGAGAGCGAACTGCCCATCGTGGTGCTGCGCAAGGAGTACGTCGTCGACAGCGCCGGGACGGGCTACAACCGCGGCGGGGCGGCGGTGCGGCGCGACAGCCTGTTCCTGACCGAGGCGCACCACACGTCGAGCCCTGTCCACACCAAGCGCAGCAGCGGCGCGGGCGCGCACGGCGGCGGGACCGGGCGGGCCGGCGCCGTCTGGATGTTCCCGGCTTCCTCCTTCGACGTGGCGGCCGAGAAGGACCTGGTGCCGACCGACGACCCCGAGGTCTTCCGCAGGTCCATCCCCATCAGCGGGCTGCTCGATACCGACACCAACGCCCAGGACCAGGAGCGGGGTGAGTACTTCTGGTTCGGGAGCAACCCGCTCTGGCACACCAAGTCGGGCGACGTCTTCCGCTACATCACCAACGGCGGTGGTGGCTGGGGGAACCCGATGGAGCGGGAGCCCGAACGCGTCATGCGCGACGTCCGCGACGAGTACGTGACGATCGAAGGCGCGGCACGTGACTTCGGCGTGGTGGTCATCGGCGACCCGGTCAACGACCCCGAGGGCCTGATCGTCGACGAGCAGGCCACCAGGGTGCGTCGAGAGGAACTCGCCGGGCAGAGCTGATCCGTTTCGGGGCAGCGGGAGCGGTGACGCTCCTGCTGCCCCGCGACGTCGCCAGCATCACCACCGTCCCGGCCCTCCACCTGCGCGCGTCCCACGAGCTCGGCCGCGCCCATCCATGACGTCCCCGAGGGCGGTCCGTGAACGCCGAGCTGGCAGACCGGCTGGTCGTCGTCACCGGAGGCGCCAGCGGCATCGGAGCGGCGGCGGCACGACTGTGCGCAGCGCGCGGGGCGGTCGTCGTCGTGGCCGACGTCGACGACGAGAACGGAACGCGCATGGCCCAGGAAACCGGCGGCCACTATATGCGACTCGACGTGGGCTCGGCTGAGGCCACCACCGAGGCAGCCGACCTCATCGAAGGGCAGATCGGTACCGCTGACGTGCTGATCACCTCCGCGGGGATCACTCAGCCCCCGCTGCCTCCCGAGCAGCTCTCGCAGGAGCTCTGGGATCGCGTCGTGCACGTCGACCTGCGCGGGACATGGCTGGCAGCAGCCGAGTTCGGGGGCCGCATGGCCACCCGCGGACGCGGGAGCATCGTCACCGTCGCGTCGGTGGCCGGCATGAGGTCCATGCCGCTGCACGCCTACGCTCCTGCCAAGGCTGCAGTGATCGGGCTGACCGCCGACCTGGCGACGGAGTGGGGCCGCTCCGGCGTCAGGGTGAACTGCGTGTCGCCCGGCTACACCCTCACGCCGCTGCTCCGGGACGTCATCGACCGCGGTGAGCGCGACCCCGCAAATCTGGCCGGCGCCTCCGCACTGGGCCGACTGGTGGACCCTGAGGAGGTGGCGCAGGCAATCTGCTTCCTCGCCTCGGATCAGGCCTCCGCGATCACCGGGGTCAACCTGCCCGTCGACGCCGGGTGGCTGGTCGCGCCGAGCTGGGACACCTACAGGGGCGTGCCGGACAAGCGTTGATCGGACTGTCCCGCCCTCGACCCGCCCCAGGAGGCGCCGTGCCCGTCAGCAGCAGAACGGACCTCACCGGACAGGTCGCGGTCATCACCGGTGCCGCGCGCGGCATCGGCCGGGCGACTGCGGTCGCCCTGGCCGCGGAGGGCACGGACCTGGTCGTCGGCGACCTGCTCGACCTCTCGGACACGGTCGCGCAGGTCGAGGCTGCGGGCCGGCGGTGCGTCCCGCTGCGCACCGACGTCACCCAGCAGGCCGATGCAGCCGGCCTGGCGACCGCGGCCGTCGAGGCCTTCGGCCGGTTGGACATGCTGGTCACCTGCGCCGGTGTCTACGGCGCCGGGGGACTCGACGTGGACGAGCGGGAATGGGACCGGGTCCTCGACGTGAACGTCAAGGGCACCTACCTGCCGGTGCAGGCAGCCTTCCCGGTCATGGCGGAGGCCGGCCGCGGCAAGATCGTGTGCATCGGGTCGATCGCCGGCAAGGTGGGCGGGGTGCTCGCCGGGCCGCACTACGTGGCGAGCAAGGGCGCCATCCACGCCCTCGTCCGCTGGTTGGCCAAGCACGGTGCGCAGCACGGGGTGTACGCCAACGGGATCGCGCCGGGAGCGGTCCGGACCGACATGATCGAGGGCCACCCGTACCGCGAGGACTACTGCCCGCTCGGCCGCTTCGCCGAGCCGGAGGACATCGCGCAGACTGCCGTTTACCTCGCGTCGCAGGCCTCGAACTACGTCACCGGCAAGGTTCTCACCGTCGACGGCGGCTACGTGCTGTCGGACTGATGGCTTGTCCAACCGACCAGCGGAGGAAAAGATGATCGTCACCGGTCCATCGAGCACTCGCTCCCCGGGGCAGCAGCCCCGCACGACCGCCCAGCAGCTCGAGTGCACCGCAGCCGAAGCCGAACCGGTGTACTCGCGGGCGGTGTTCCAGTGAGCTTGCCGGGACGGACCGTCCTGATCACCGGTGCCGCGGGCGCGCTGGGCCTGGCAGTGGCGCACAGACTGGCCGAGCCCGGCACCCGCCTCGTCCTGTGCGACCGGGACGCCGCCGGGCTGGAGGTCGCCCGCAGCAGCCTGTCCGGGTCCGATGTCGAGACGGTGGTCGCCGACGTCGGGGACGCCGGCGAGGTCGACGCCGCTGTGGCTTTCGCCGTGGACCGGTTCGGCGGCCTCGACGTCATGATCAACAATGCCGGGATCCTCTCCCCGAACAAACGTATGCACCAGCTGACCCCGCAGGACTGGGATGCCCAGCTGCGCGTGAACCTGATGGGCACCGTCCACGGCATGACTGCGGCGATTCGGGTGATGCGTTCCGGTGGCGGCGGCTCGATCGTCAACACCGCCTCGGTCGCGGGCCTCACGGCGTGGACCCATTCTGCGCCGTACTGCGCAGCCAAGGCCGCCGTGATCCACCTGAGCAAGGTCGCTGCCGTGGAGTACGCCCGCGACCGGATCCGCGTCAACTGCGTATGTCCCGGCACGTTCGAGTCCAGCATGAGCCAGCTCATTCCGGAGGCGGCACTTGCCGGCTTGACCGCCCGATATCCCCTGGGTCTAGGGAAGCCCGCGGATCTGGTCGGCGCGTTCGCCTACCTTGCGGGTGCCGAGTCGGGCTGGACCACGGGCACTGCGATGGTCGTCGACGGGGGTTACGCAGCCCCCTGACACACCGTGAACGAGCCCGCGACACCCCGGTCCGAGCGGCAGTCCGTCAGCGGCCCCGATACACCGGCGGCCGCTTCTCCAGGAAGGCGCGGGGCCCCTCCTCCGCGTCGTCCGTGCGCAGGCACTGGGCGAGTGACCGCTGCTCCTCGACCAACCCGGCCTCCAAACCCCGGTCGAGCCCGGTGAAGATTGCCCGTTTGGCGGCCAGCACGGCGACCGGTCCGCGGCTGGCGATCGACCGGGCGACCCGGAGCGCCTCCGCCATCAGTTCGTCGGCCGGCACGATGCGGTTGACGAGACCGTGTGCGAACGCGGCCTCCGCGTCGATCGGGTCCCCGGTCAGGATCATCTCGACGGCGACCCCAAGGGGGACGGCCCGCGGCAGGCGCTGGGTTCCGCCGGCGCCGGGTATGATCGCCCACTTGGTCTCGGCCAGCCCGAAGGTGGCGTTCGGGGAGCAGATCCGGATGTCACACGCCAGCGCCAGCTCGAGCCCACCCGCCAGCGCGTGACCGTTGATGGCTGCCACCACTGGCTTGCCCAGTTCTGGGGTCCATGTCATGCCGCCCAGCACCCAGGGATCGCCGTCCTCGTCGAGAACCGCCTCACGCACCTTGGGGATGAGCCGCTTGAGGTCGGCTCCGGCGCTGAAAGCAGCGTCACCGGCGCCGGTGAGCACCGCGCAGCGCAGGGCGTCGTCGTCCTGGAACCGACGGTAGGCCTCGCCCAGCGCATCGTTGTGCTCCGGATCGAGGCTGTTCATTGCCTCCGGCCGCTCGATGGTGATCACGACGACCGCGTCGTCCACGACATAGGTGATGGCCACGGGCAGACCTTAGAAGGAGGAGCGCGGGCGTAACAGCCCCGGGCTCGAAAAGGCCTCGACCACCACGCCTCAGGCACAGGACGACCAGCCCTTCATGCCCTGCATCCGACATCGCGGATCCCGCCGCCCCGGAGCTCAGCGCGAAGGAGCGGGGACGCCGGCGGGATGCGCCGCGAGCTGCCCTGCCGCCTCGACACCACCTTCGCCCACCTCCTCTGACGCCGTGACGGCAGCCAGCAGTACGGCGTACAGCACCAGGCCGGTCGCGAACCAGCCGAAGTGCGAGCGCCGTGCCGACGGGATCTCCTCCTTGAACACGTTGAGCAGCACGCTTCCGGCGAGGAAGGCCACCAGGACGCTGACCAGCGTCGTACTGGTGGGGGCGAGCACCGCCGCGAGCGCACAGCCCGCGAGCACCGCGCCGGCCAGCACGATCCGCGGCGGCCAACGGTCGAAGCGCCGCCCGTAGTGCTCCTCGAGCCCGCGGTCGGTCAGCACGAAGTGCAGCCCCATGGCCAGGGTGAACAGACCGGCGAAGGCGACGCTCGTGCGCCAGGTCAACGGCAGCGTGTAGCCGAGAATGGCGTTGTAGAGGGCGTAACTGCCGAGATGCACCGCGAAGACCGGGCCGTCGCTTTCAGGACGGCGCGACTCCGCCAGTCGCTGCAGGCCGTAGAAGACGAGGAAGCCCAGCAGCGCGACGGCGAAGACCTCCAAGCCGAGCAGCGGCGTCTGCCCACCCTGCTCGTCCAGCACCTCCCGTACCCGTGCGTTTCCTTCACTCAACTCCGGCAGCAGATGCAGGAAGACATAGGCCACGGCGACGCCACCCGCGAACGACGCGGTCACGTGCTCCGGAACCAGCGGCAGCCGGCGAATCCTCGGCGCCGCCAGGTGCAGGACGGACAGCAGGGCCGCCGCGAGCAGAGCTGCTGTCACAGCCGCGCCTGCGGACAGGGTGGGTTCGCCGGTGTGGATCAGCATCTTCAGCCCCTACCCGCTGTCGCGTGACGATCCTGTGACAACCGGCCGGTCGGCCGCCGCGGACGGGTAGCAGCAGGAGAACCACGAGGAGGTAGCGATGCTGCTCGAGCTGCTCGGTGCGAGCTGGACCAGGCTGGGGGCGGTCCTCGTGGCCGCCTGTGCGGTCTACCTGGCGGTGATCCTGCTCACCCGGCTGGCGGGGGTCCGCTCGCTGGCGAAGATGTCGAGCTTCGACTTCGCCGCGACGGTCGCGGTCGGCTCCGCCGTTGCGTCCACGTCCGCGGGCAGCGTCCCGCTCACCGCCGGCCTGCTGGTCCTGGCGCTGCTGTACGCGCTGCAGTACGTCGTCGCCACGCTGCGCAGGAGGAACCTGCTGCACGGGCTCGTCGACAACCCGCCGATCCTGCTCATGGCCGGCCCACAGGTCCTCGAGGCGAACCTGCGGCACGCACGCATCAGCAGAGAGGAGCTGTGGTCTCAGCTGAGACTGGCCGGGGTGCACAGTCGTGATCAGGTAGGTGCCGTCGTGTTCGAGACGACCGGCGACATGAGCGTGCTGCGGCGCGGTGATCTCGACTCCGAGCTGCTGCAGGGGGTACGCGGCGCCGAGGCCCTCGGACCGGCGCGCTAGCCGCTGCGCTCGAGCCGGCGCAGGATGTCGCGCGGCGGCCGTCACTCACGCACCGGTGGCGCTCGGGCCGTCGTCCGTCGGCGAGGCAACGCTTCGGCAGGAGCGGCCCCATCGGTCGACTACAGATCAAGGACCAACGGAAGTGCCGCGGCCGGGACGAGGCCGCCCAGGATGCCGCGCGCACCTTCGCCCGCGCTGCGACCGAGGGGGAGATGTCCGGCGGCCAGCTGCTCGACCAGGCATCGGCAGAGGCGTACGAGCAGGTCGTCACCGGGCTGGAGGTGCAGCCGGAGGTCGAGGTGCTGCGGGTGCAGCGCGACGACGGCGAGGGTGTGGCGACGCTGCAGTGGCGGTGGCCGCTGGCTGCGCCCGCACCGGAAGCTGACGTGCGGCTCTCGCAGCACCTTTCTACGAGGCTGCACGGCCACTCACGTGCGGCCGGACCAAGATCTTCAGGCCTGGTGATCTTCTGGTTGCTGGATCGGCAGCGGACACGCCGGCGCATCTGCTGCGAATCCAGCATCCAGAAGATCAACTGTCGACGAGCCGCCGCACGAGGGGTGCCGCTCTGCGCGGTTCCGAACCTCGTTCGGCTTCCGAGACCTCCGCGTACGAGGTGTAACCCAGCAATGGGCGCTCTCTACCGGAGGCCTGCACGATCTCGTGCTTGCACATCGATAGTGACGGCCAAGCGCGCCGTTCACGAGTGGCAAGCGAGGGGGTACAGGGCCCATCTCAACGTCGAAGAGGAGCGACAGATCGAGCGGCGCGGGCGCGTCGAGAAACGCCTCCCGCTGCGTCAGCTCGGGGTGGTCAGGAGCGTTGGGTTCGACCGGTGAGTCGTGCCCGCGCGTCTTGGGAACCAGCCCGCGAGACGGAGGCCGTGCAGGTTGCGATCGCGGCGGGCAAGACAGGTGAGCTGACAAAGGAGCAAGTCCTCGCGCTCGCGGCGCTACGGATTTCTCGCCGTCATCCGGCCCGGCGGGCGTCCATGAGCTCGACGACCGCTCGGGCGACGTCGTCACCGGCGATCAGGACGAGGTCGTTGTGATCGGCGCCGCTGATCGGCACCAGGCGGTGGAGCTCTGCTGCGGAGGCCGCCACGCGTCGGCTCTGCTCTGGGGGGACGATCGAGTCCGCAGTGCCGTAAATGACCGTCGTCAGCGTGTTCACCTCAGAGATGTGCTGGGCGACCGGGTACCGGTCCTTCAACAGGGCCCGCACCGGCAGCAGCGGGTAGTGGACGCTGCCGACGGAGGCGAGGTCCTCGAACGGCGACCGCAGCACCAGCCCCGCCGGCGGGTGCTCCGTCGCCAACTCGGTCACGACGGCAGCGCCCAGGCTCTCGCCGAAGTACAGCAGTCGGTCGGCCGGCACCCCGGCCACCTCCAGCAAGAACCGGCGAGCCGCGCGCACGTCGAGGGCCAGGCCCTGCTCGCTGGGACTCCCAGCGTTGCCGCCGTATCCCCGGTAGTCGAACAGGAGCACCGACAAGCCCCGGTCAGCGAGGGCGCGTGCCAGCGGTGCGCGCAGCTCGCGAGAACCGCCATTGCCATTGGCGACCAGCACGGCCGGCGCCCCGGCCGCCGCCACAGGTAGGTACCACCCGCCGAGCTCCAGCCCGTCCTCGGTTTCGAGTACGACGTCCAGAGCTCCGGAGATGACCGCCCCTGCCGGCGGTACCGGATCCCGGCCCGGCAGGTACACCAGCTGTCGCTGGAAGGCCCAGATCGCAGCGACTACCAGCGCGGCGAGCACCACCGCACTGGCCGTGACGAGAACTGCCGGCCGTGCCACGAGACCAGCATGCCCTGCCGCTGCCTGCTGTCGCATTGGGCAGATGTCCCGGATAGGTCCGGCGTCATCGCAGCATTGTCCGGGCGGTCAGGGCGCCGCTCTGGATGCACGACAGCTGCCACCATCAGCGCTTGTTGAGCACCTTCCCGCAGCACCGGCCGTATGAATCGGAAGGGCTCGTCATCGGTGTTCTCTCACTCGGCCAGCTCGGGCGGCAGCGGCTGAGTCGTCACGATCGTGAGCGCCGAGACGGCACGGGTGATTGCTACGTACAGGTGCCGGAGCCACCTCCGGTCGGATGTGTCTGCAGCGGACGAGGGCACGGACGCGAACTCGGCTGGTTCGACGACGAGGACGTGATCGAACTCGAGGCCCTTGGCCGCAGTGGCGGCGACCAGTTCGACGCGGTCGCTCACGGGCAGCGCTGGACGCAGGGCCTCGACGAGCCTGTCGGGAGCGATCACGCCGACCATGCCGTCGCTGACGAGTGCCTTCTCGACGGCGTCAGCGGTCCCGGCGGCGAGGTCATCGACGGTGATCACCTCGACGGTGCCGTCGGCCCGGAGAGAGCGAGCCGGGGAGACCGAGACTCCGAGATGACGCAGCAGGCGGTTGGCCACCTCGATGATGACGCCCGGTACACGGTAACCCGTGGTCATCTCGGTGAACTCTGCATCGGCGTGATCCAGGTGCTGCATCTGCGTCGTCCACTCCGTCGCGGCCCAGGGTGTCGTGCCTTGGGCCAGGTCACCGAGGACGGTCATTGAGCCGTTGGCGGTCCGGCGGGCGATCGCGCGGCACTGCATCGGGGAGAGGTCCTGGGCTTCGTCGACGACCACGTGGCCGAACAGCTGCTCCGCGGTCAGAGGGCGGATCGCGCCCTGCAGCTCGTCGAGCAGCACCACGTCCGCCGCCGAGAGCTTGAGCGGCCCGGCTCCGCGGGCGAGCAGGCCCGCCTCGTCGGCAGCCAGAAGGCCGGAGCAGACCGCCGCACGGAAGTCCGCATCTGCATAGAGCCGCCGCAGGACCTGCTTGGCCGTGAGGTGCGGCCACAGTCCGTCGAACAACGCCTTCAAGGAGGGGTGGCGCTTGAGGTCGGCCCGCCAGCGGCTGTCGACCTGCCGCATCGTGCGAGCCTCGTACTGCCGCTTGAGGGCGTTCATGACGGCGCTCTCGACGGCCTTGCGGCCGTCGTGCCAGCCCCGCGTCCGGCTTCGCGCTTGGAGCACGAACTGCTGCATCATGTCCGCAGACAACGTCCACGTGCGGCCGGCGTGCGTGATGGCGACATCGTCCTCGACGTGGCCGAGATGGCTCCACACGGCCCGTTCGCACACTACTGCCATCCGGGCATCGTGCTTGAGTGCAGTGACCCCGTCGGTGTCTTGGATGCGGACGTTCCCTGAGCCGATCAGGCGGTCCACGGTGGCCTGGCGCACTGCGCCCTCGCCGAGCGTGGGCAGCACGCTGGCGACGTAGCGCAGAAAACTGTCGTTCGGGCCGATGACGAGCATCCCGGTGCTCGCGAGCTTGTTCGGGAAGGTGTAGAGCAGCCACGCCACCCGGTGCAGACCGACCGCGGTCTTGCCCGTTCCGGGTGCTCCCTGGACACACAGGCTCGTGTCGACGTCGCGCCGGATGAGCGCGTCCTGCTCGGGCTGGATCGTGGCGACGATGTCACGCATCGGCCCGGTGCGCGGTCGTTCGATCTCGTTGACGAGGATGTCCGAGACAAACTCCTGCCCGGCCCGCAGGTCCTCGTCCTCGAACCCGGTGAGCGTGCCTCCGCGAAAGCCGAAGCGGCGTCGCTTCGCCACGTCGAGGCGGTTGTGGGACGAGGACTGGTAGTACAGGCGGGCGACCGGTGCTCGCCAGTCGACGACGAGCGGGAGGGAACGGTCGGACTCGTCCCGGACGTGGCGGCGCCCCAGGTGGTAGTCCTCTCCGGAGTCGAGCCAGAGTCGGCCGAAGAACAGCGGAACGTCCAGATCGGCGAGGCCCTCGAGGCGGGCGATACGGTAGTCCGCCATCGCGACCCCGAGCAGGTAGTCCGGGCCTGCGTCATGGGCGAACCGGTTCTTCTTGCCCTCTTCGAAGTCGGCGTGGAAACCGTCCACGACGTCAACCACGCTGCGACGCATGGCGGCAATGGCCGCGCGCACCCGGTCGTGGTGCGTGACCTCAGCGGACAGGTCGCCGTCTAGTCGTGTCGCGCGAGAGACGGTTGGCGCGTGCTGAGCCGCGCCGACGGCGTCTCTCCCGTGCTGCCCTTCGCTCATTCTGCCCTCACGTCAGGTTGGTTGCCGCGACCCGGTGACACCGGACACAGCGGTCGCCTCGGCCCTTCTCGCTGTGATGACGTCACCACTCGACGTGATCTCCGACGTGGTCACAGCAGACGCACGGTCATGCTGGGTCAGCCTTGCGCAGGTGCAGGGTGATGAACAGGAAGGCAGGGCGGAAGCCGTGCCGAGCGGCCTGCTCCGCGTCGGCCACCGGCGTGAGTTCGACGCCGGTCGCACCGCTGAGCAGGTCGTGCACGTCGCAGTCCGACCCGGCGTAGGAGAACGACCGACCCTGCGTGACGGCGTCGCTCAGCTCGCTCGTGACCAGCACGTCGGTCTCGAAGCCGTGCCCGCGAGTCCGGGCGGCCAGGTCCCAGCCGAAGCGCCAGTGCACCAGCGTGCTGTCGCCGTGATACTCCGGCACCGGCGGCCGGCCGGTCCGGGACTGCAGGAACGGCACCTGCAGCAGCACGTGCCCGCCTGGCCTGAGGATGCGCAACAGCTCGGACAGCGCCCGGTCGGTGTCCGGGACGTGCTCGAGGACGTGCGGCGTCAGGACGAGGTCGATGCTGGCATCGGGCAGGTCGATCTGCTGCAGGTCCAGGACGACCTGGCCGGCGTGTGCCGCCTGGTCGAAGTCGCTGCACAGATAGCTGACGCGGTCGCACATCTTCGCGCGGTAGGTGCCGTCGAGGCGGGGCGAGGTCTCCAGCACGACCGCCTTCGGGTCATAGCTCGTCCGTTGCGTCCAGCACCAGTACAAGAACCGGTCGCGGGCGATCGAGCCGCATACCGGGCACGTCGCCGATTCGCAGTGCTCCACACCACCGAACGCCGCGCCGTGCCAGCCGCAGACGTTGCACTGCGCGCTCTTCGCGGTCGTCGAGGCGACCGCGGCCTCCGGCCACTGCCGGGTCCGCCGGTCACCGACCGGAACCTCCCACGCGACCCGGGCGCGCCTGGCCCGCTGGTCGATCCGGAGTACCACCGCTGACCTCATGCGCCGCGCCCCGTCCGCAACCGGCGCCGGAAGCCGCGCAAGTAGGGCGCGCGCTCCGGTGCGCGCCAGTTGGGCCGCGCCCCCCCCGGCGGGGCGCGGCGGCTGCTTGGCGGCCACCTCCTCGTGCGCCTATCCCTCGACGGGCAGGTCGGGGAGGTCGGGCCACAGCTCGCGCAAGCCGCCGTAGCGCTTGTCGGGCAGCAGCGACGACAGCGCCAGCAGCACCTCGCTGGAGGCGTGCCCCTCCTTGGCGAGCTCCACCAACTCTTCGCGCGTCTTGGCGTCTCCGGTGAAGCGGTCACCGATGGCGTCGGCGATCTCCAGTCGACTGGTCTTGAACACGTACGTGTCGTGCGTCATGCGGAGCTCCGGTCAGGTGTGAAAGCGGATGGTTCGTCGTGGTGGTGCGGACGGTCGAGGGACAGGACGAAGCGCGCGAGTGTCGCGGCCTCGCGGTACGCGCCGAAGGTGTATGTGCTGCCGGGCTGCAGCATCAGCCGGGCGCTGCGCGTCGCCGACGCCAGCTCGTCCTCGTCGATCTGGACGGATCGGCGGGAATCCGTTCCGCCGGAGCGGACAGCCACAGCTGTCACTGCAGGCACCCGGCGGACTGCAGTGCTGCCGCGACGTTCTTGTCGGGAACGTAGCGGCGGCGGCCGTCGGCCTCGGTGAAGCGGCGTTCGACGCGACGTACGTCAGTGAGCTCTGCGGTCGCCACAGCGCGCCAGTCAGCCTCGCGCCGCTGGAGAAAGACGACCTGGTCGTCGGTGATGTCGAGGCGGTTGGCCTCGATGGTGTCGTGCTGTCCGTCGTGGGTTTCCAGACGGAAGGTGGGCACGTGGCCTCCTGTGGTGTCGTGCCGGCCCGGTCGGGCATGCGGTGCGGGTCAATCGGTGGCAGCGATGAGCGGTTCCAGCGCCAGGTCTGGGTGGTCGCGGTGCAGGCGTTGCAGCCGCCACTTGCCGGCGACGAGCGCGAGCAGTGCTCCGTCGTGGGCGCGGGTGAGGACCTCCACACCGCTCTCGCGGTTCAGGACAGGTTCGGACGCGGCATCGGTCAGCCGCGCGATGCTGTACTCCAGCGGCGACAGCTCGACGGGAGCGGAGAACTCCCCGGCCATGCGGTGCTGGGCGACCTCGAACTGCATGGGACCCACAGCAGCGAGGACGGGTGCCTGGTCTCCGCGGCGGTCCGAGCGCAGGACCTGCACGACGCCTTCCTGCTCGAGCTGCTCGATGCCGCGCCGGAACTGCTTGTACCGGCCGCTGTCGAGGGCTCGGCAGACGGCGAAGTGCTCGGGCGCGAAGCTCGGGATCGGCGGGAAGACGACCGGCTGATCGAGGTACAGACTGTCGCCGACGCGCAGCGCTGTCGCGTTGACCAGCCCGATGACGTCGCCGGGGCAGGCCGTGTCCAACGTCTGCCGGTCGCGTCCGAAGACCTGCTGGGCGTACTTGGTGGCAAAAGGCCTGCCCGATGCCGCGTGTGTGACGACCATTCCGCGTTCGAAGACGCCGGAGCAGACGCGGGCGTACGCGAGACGGTCGCGGTGCTGGGCGTCCATCCCCGCCTGGATCTTGAACACGAACGCGCTGAACGGCGCATCGACCGGCCGGGGCCGCCCCTGCTCGTCCTGTCGCTCCGCAGCGCTCGGTGCGATGCGCACGAGCTCGTCGAGCAGCCGACCGACGCCGAAGTTGAGCACTGCCGCGGCGAACAGCACCGGCGTCGTGTCGCCCGCCAGGAAGCTGTCCTGGTCGAAGTCGGCACCGGTCGCCGACAGCAGCTCGCTCTCCTCGAGCGCCGTCGTCCAGTCGTCGCCGTACTGCGTGAGCGCCTGGTCCGAACTCAGCTGCTGCTCGGGCGCGATGGTCGCTCCACCGGCGGTGCGGGTGTACGACGTCATCGTCCGGTCACGCCGGTCGAGCACGCCGTGGAAGTCCCCGGCGATCCCGACCGGCCACGTCAGGGGCGTAGGCTCCATGCCGATTTGCTCGCTGATCTCGTCCATCAGCTCGAGCGCTGCGCGTCCCGGACGGTCCCACTTGTTGACGACCGTGATGATCGGGATGCGGCGGAAACGGCAGACCTGGAACAGCTTCAGGGTCTGGGGCTCCAGGCCCTTGGCTGCGTCGAGGAGCATGACAGCGCAGTCGACGGCGGCAAGGACGCGGTAGGTGTCCTCGCTGAAATCGGCGTGTCCGGGGGTGTCCAGCAGGTTGATCACGCAGTCGCCGTAGGAGAACTGCAGCGCGGCGGAGGTGATGGAGATGCCGCGGGCCTTCTCCATGTCCATCCAGTCCGAGACCGTGCTCCTGCGACCGGCCTTGCCGTGGATGTGACCGGCTTCGGCGATGACGTGCGCATGCAGCGCGAGCGCCTCGGTCAGCGTGGACTTTCCGGCGTCAGGATGGCTGATCACCGCGAAGGTACGGCGGCGGGCGGCCTGAGCCCTCACCTCGACGGGCGCCGCGGCGACGTCGGCCAGCGCACTCACCTTTGACAATCCTTCGTGGTCACGGACGCAGGCCGTGGCTCGACTGCGAGCACGTCGAGGGGGCCGGTGCTGCTGCGACCTGCCCCCGCCATCGGCTCCTCCTCCTGCTCCTGCATCACTCTACCTTCACGTTACGGTAGGTTGACGACGAGGTGGAGGAGGTCCGGCATCACCACGATTCGATTCGTCCTGCACGACAGCGTTCGTACGGTTGAGGCCGACCGGGTCATGTCGGACTCGCAGGTGTTCGTCGCCGAGCGTCGCGAGGGCGGTGCGTGGCTGCGCGTGTCGACGGTCCCGCGGGCTTCGGTCCAAAGGGTCGAGCGCCGCGTGCCGTGTGCGGGCGGCGACCGCTGGCTGGCCGAGGACGTCCGCACCACGGCGGGATTGGAGATCCCGGAGCACCTCCCGCCCGAGCAGACCTCGACGACCAGGCGATCGCGACGAGGCTGGCTGCGCCTGTCGCCGACCACGAGAGAAGGAGAGCCCCGATGAGAGTGCTGCTGGCGGGAGCGCCCGGAGCCGGGAAGGGGACCCAGGCGGCGCTGCTTGCCTACCAGCTCGACGTGCCTCACGTCGCGAGCGGCGACCTGGTGAGGCAGAGCATCGCGGCTGGCACCCCCGCCGGCGCCGCCGCACGCGACGCCGTCGCGCGCGGCGACCTGGTGCCCGACGACGTCATCGTCGAGATCCTGCGCTCCACGCTCGTGCTGGCCGGCTCCCGTGGCGGATACGTGCTCGACGGATTCCCGCGCACGCTCGCGCAGGCCGTGACGGTGGACCGCGTCTTCGGCGCGAGCGGCGCCTCGGTCGAGGTCGTCGTCCACCTCGACGTCCCCGACGACGTGCTGACCGAGCGGCTGCTCGCCCGTGGCCGCGAAGACGACAGCACTGCCGTCATCGATCACCGGCTGGCGGTGTACCGCTCGCAGACCCTCCCGATGCTCGACTGGTACGCGCAGCACCAGCAGCTGATCGTCGTGGACGGGGACGCGCCCGTCGAAGACGTGGGCACCGCAGTCGTGCGGAGCCTGCAGGAGTGGCGGCTGCGCCGGCGGCTGGCGTCCTGATGCGGATGCTTCCGCGGCGCCGAGCGCTCCGGCTCCACCCTCACACGACGATAGCCCCGGAAAGGACGGCAACGGCACCCGGGAGGAGCGCAGGATGAGCGACGCCGCGCACGTGCAGATCGGCGACGTCGCCGAGCGCACCGGGCTCAGTCTGCGCACGATCCGCTGGTACGAAGAGGTCGGACTGGTCCCGCCCTCGGCACGCACCAGCGGTGGCTTCCGGCTGTACACCGATGGCGACATCGAGCGGCTCGAGCTCGTCAAGCGGATGAAGCCGCTCGACTTCACGCTCGAGGAGATGCGGGACCTGCTGACCACGGTCGACCAGCTCGACGACCCGGCCACTCCGGCGGCGCAGCAGTCCGCGCTGCGCGAGCGCCTGGTGATGTACCGCGAGCTGGCCGACCAGCGCGTCGAGGCGCTACGGACACAACTCGCCCACGCTGAGATCTTCGCCAAGAGCCTGACGGACCGCCGCAGTGCCCGCGGAGGTGCGCGCCGCCGCTACACGTGACGGCCGCCGGGGTCGAGCGGCGCTTTGACGAGACCGGCGGCCGGGATGCGCTGGCGACGCCGTGGGCCGGCGGGCGAGCGGAACACCTTCCTACGACCCCGCAGGGCCTCCGATGTCGTCCCGGGATTACTCAGTCAGACGAGCCGGTTTCGCAGAGGGCGGTGTCACCCGGGTCGTTCGTGTTGAGACACGTGTGATGGCCGGTTCGGCCGTGCACCGCCACGGCTCAGGCCTTCCTGCGTCACTTGTGGGCGCAGGGCATCGACTTCTTCCGAAGCCGACGCCGGACATCGTGCGCGCGTCCTGCGGATGCGTACGGGATGAGCCAGGAGCAGCGAGCACAGATACTGCCGCTGGCGGTCCGCCCCGCGCGCAACACGCACATCACGAACCGGCCGCGCGACATTCGTGTGGCCACGCGACGGACACCGCTGTCATCGTTGCCGAGACGCGGGGCGCGCCGGCACGCTCCGGCTGACCGAGACGATGACACTGCGCGCCGGTGCCGACCTGACCGAGCAGGGCCCGCCGGCAGGCGGGAACTCGTCCGCCGGGTCGAGGTGCTCGACCGGCCGCTCAACGTGCAGGCGGCGGCGCCCTGTGCCCGAGCAGCTGCGACGTGAAGTGCTCAGCCGCCAACGGCTCGCGCAGGAGCACGTTGTCCCGCAGGTAGATCTGCGCCGCCGCGGGGTAGTCGGTCGCCTGCCGGTAGCGGCGCAGGATCGCGGTGTAGCGGGCGGTCATGCCGTTAGGCGTCCGGGTCGATGAGCGCGAGACCGGACGCCGCGTCGTGACGGCGCTGCAGGTGCCTCGGCATCGTCGTGACGACCAGCTCGAGGGTCGGCCGCACCACGGCCCGTAGGACATGCCCGCCGACCGTGGAGCCGCCGCGCCGGCCGCAGACGGCGTGGGCGTGCACCTTCCACCCGCCCTGTCCGTCGAGCGTGATGTCGCCGGCGAGCACCAGCAGCTCGACCTGCTCGACGACGGGGATCTCGACGTACTCCTGGCTCTGCAGGTCGTAGTAGCCAAGGCTCGCCTCGGACAGCGCGCCAATGCCCGTGAACGAGCTGCCGCCGAGCCGCTGCTCGCTCGCCCAGTTTGTCAGCCCTGACACGAGCTCGTTCCCTGTGTCGAAGACGAGCGCGTGCTGCCGAGGCGGGCCCTCGGTGAGCGTGGTGACCTTCACGCGCGACCGATCAGCCGCCGAGGCGTGCCTGGAGCAGCTTCTTGCCCTGCTCGCCGCCCTTGCGGCTCTCGGCCTGGGCCTTGCGGAAGAACTCGGCGAGCTCGGCGTCGCCGGCGCGTTCGGCATCGTGGATGTAGGTCTCGAGCCGCAGCGCGTTGCTCAGCGACTGCTCAGTGCACCACAGGATGTTGTAGTCCTTGTCGGCGACGCCGGTGACGTTGCCGGTCTCGGTGTTGCTCATGTCGTCCTCCTTCGTGGTCCTGTACGGCGGGTCCCAGGTTTGCCTACCCGCCCCCGTGGTGCGCACCCGCAGGGCAGGCCGCCGGAGATCGGCGGCAGTAGCGGCCTGCCGTGCCCATCCCACGAAACTCGGCGATGGCCCAGCGCCGACGACCCCCGGCGCCTCGGCAACGGCGGCTCGTACAAACGATCAGGGGCCTGACCTCCTTCTCCGGAGATCAGGCCCCTGACCTGCACTTCTTCTGTAGCGGGGGCAGGATTTGAACCTGCGACCTCTGGGTTATGAGCCCAGCGAGCTACCGAGCTGCTCCACCCCGCGTCGGCGACACCACCTTACGTGACCCGCTGCGGCCGTTGCAAACTCATGCCATGAGCGACTGGACGATCTGGACCAACCCGCGCTGCAGCAAGAGCCGCGGCGCCGAACAGCTGCTGGCGGAGCGCGGGATCACGCCCACACGGGTGCTCTACCTCGACGCCCCGCCCACCCGCGAGGCGATCGAGGCGATGCTCGCCCGGCTGGGCACGGACGACCCGCGCGTGCTGATCAGGACCAGCGAGCCGGAGTACGAAGGCCTGGAGGCGGCGAGCCGGGCCGAGCTGCTGGACGCGCTCGTATGCCATCCGCGGCTGATCGAGCGGCCGGTGATCGTACGCGGGGACCGGGCAGTGGTCGCCCGGCCACCAGAGCGGCTGCTCGAGCTGCTCGACCCGTGAACGGCCTCGGGCCCGGCGACACTCCCCTTGATCAACGCCGGACTTCCTCCGATTTCCGCCGCCGAAAAAGTGGGCAAGTCCGGCGTTGATCAAGGAACACGGCTGAACGCGGGGCGGCACGCGGTCAGCCGGAGGGCGTCGGCCGGGGCGAGCCGCCGCCGGCGGTCGACGCGAGCCGGTCGAGCGCGGCACGCAGCCGGTCCTGCGCCGCACCGTACGCCGCGAAGTCCCCCCGCTTCAGCGCGTCCTGACCCTGCCGGAAGGCCGCGTCGGCCTCGGCGATCAGCGACGCCACATCACCGGCGACGGGGGCGGGAGCCGGCGCCGGGGACGCCGGTCCGGACGGCTGGGGTGCGGGCGAGTCCGGCGGCGCGGCAGCACCGAACAGGTCGGCGAGCGACCGGGCCAGGGTGGTGTTCGCGGCCACCTCGTTGCCGTAGCTGACCAGCACCCGCTGCAGGGTCGGGAAGCTCTCGCCGCCCTGGGCGCGCACGAACACCGGCTGGACGTAGAGCAGCCCCTGGCCGGCCGGCAGGGTCAGCAGGTTGCCGAAGGTGACCTCGGCGCGGTTCTGCCGGAACGGGAACAGCGACTCGGCGACGACCTGCTCGGACAGGAACTGGTTCGCCACCTGGCCGGGCCCGTTCGGCGGGTTGCTCCGCGGCAGCTGCAGCACCTGGATCTTCCCGTAGGTCCCGGGATCGGAGGACACCGAGGCGAAGGCAGCGAGGTTCGGCCGGTTGAGCCCGGTGAAGGACGTCGACAGCCGGAACTGGGCGCCGGCCGGCTCCCCGGGGAACTCCAGCAGCGAGTAGAACGGCGGCTGCGGAGGGCCGGACAGCGCGGCCGCGTCGATCGCCGGCCCCGCTGCCGGAGCGGGCTGCGCCGGCACCGCACCGCCCGCAGCGTTGTTGACCGCCTCCGCCGGATCCGCCGGGATCTCCCAGAAGTCCTCACGGGTGAAGAACTCCTGCGCGTCGGTGACGTGGTACTGCGTGAGCAGCTCCCGCTGCACCTTGAACAGGTCCTCCGGATAGCGGAAGTGCGCCCGCAACTCGTCGCTGATCTCGCTGTCCGGCCGGACCAGGTCACCGCCGAAGGCCTTGTTCCAGGTGTCGAGGACCGGGTCGGCGTCGCCGAACTGATAGAGCGTCACCGTCCCGTCGTAGGCGTCCACCGTCGCCTTCACCGAGTTGCGGATGTAGTTGACCCGCCGCTGCACGGCCAGTCCGCGGCTCTGGCTGTCGATGACCGCGTCACCGAAGTTGGTGCTCTGGGAGTACGGATAGCCGCTGCTCGTGGTGTATCCGTCGACGATCCACACGATCCGCCCGTCGACCGCGGCGGGGTACGGGTCGGCGTCCAGCTCGAGGAACGGCGCCACCTTCTCGACCCGGTCACGTGGCTCGCGGGTGTACATCAGCCGGCTGTCGTCCTGGATCGCGTCCGACAGCAGCAGGTTCGGCTCGCGGTACTTCAGTGCGTACGCGAGCTTGCGGCCCAGGTGGCTCAGCTGCACTCCGCCCTTGCCGTCGTAGTTGAACGTCGCCTGCCCCTCGACCTGCTCGTCGGACTGCCCGCGGGTCAGGCCGAGCGGCCCGTCGATCTCCGCCTGCTCGGTGTTGACGATGGAGTAGCTCGGTGACAGCTCGCCGAAGTACAGCCGGGCCTGGTCCAGCCTGATCGGCCCCTCCGGGTCGTCGGATTCGACGAACAGCGGCCGCCCTTCGGCGTCGACGACGTCGGCCGGTGCGGCGATCAGCCCGTTGCCGTGCGTGTAGACGAGCCGCTCGTTGATCCAGCTGCGCTGCGCCCGCGCCAGGTTGCTGATGTCGACCTCGCGCGCCGCCAGGACGTACGCCTGCTGCTCGCCGTCCACCTCGTAGCGGTCGATGTCGAGCTGGTCGTTGACGCCGAAGTAGAAGGTCAGCCGCTGCAGCTGCTCGTAGGTCGGGGCCAGCCGGTTCGGGTCGAGCAGGCGGGCGCTGTCGACCTGCGAGGCCTGCGCGCGCAGCTCGTCCGGGGAGACGTCCTGCGAGGCCTTGTAATCCACCACCTCGGTGTCGTCGATGCCGTACGCCGCCCGCGTCGCCTCGATGTTGCGCTCGATGAACGGTGCCTCGCGCTGGATCTCGTTCGGGTTGACCCGGAACTGCTGGGTGTAGGCCGGGTAGATGCCGCCGATGACGACGGCCGAGACGACGAGCAGCCCGAGCGCGCCGGCCGGCAGCAGGATGTTGCGCACGACGATGTTGGCGAAGAACAGCAGCGCGCAGATGAGCGCGATGCCGATCAGGATGTTCTTGGCCGGCAGCACCGCGTGCACATCGGTGAAGCCCGCGCCCTCCACATAGCCGCGGGTCGAGAAGGCCAGACCGAACCGGTCGAGGTAGTAGGCGTAGGCCTTGAGCAGCACGATGACACCGACCAGCACCGACAGGTGGGCGCGGGCGGCGGGGCTGACCTTCTCCCCCACCGTCTGCAGTCGCACGCCGCCGAACAGGTAGTGGGTCGCCGCGGCGGTCAGCAGGGCCAGCACGAAGGCGGTCAGCAGGAAACCGAGCACGAAGCGCTGGAACGGATAGGTGAAGGCGAAGTAGGAGATGTCCCGGTCGAACTGCGGGTCGGCCTGGCCGAAGCTCGTGCCGTTGCGCCAGAGCAGCCAGGTCTGCCAGCGAGCGGCCGCGGACAGCCCGGCGAACAGCCCGAAGACGCTGCTGCCGAGCAGCAGCGCCGGGGTCAGGAACGGCTCGACCGCCAGCCGGTAGCGCTCGAGGTTCTGCTGCTCGAGCGACATCGGGCGAAACGGTGGGCGCACCCGGTAGGCCAGCAGCACGTTGCTGCCGACGATCAGCGCCATGAGCAGACCGAAGCCGACGAACAGCATCAGCCGCGTGGTCAAAAGGGTGCTGAAGACCCGGCGGTAACCGACGCTGGAGAACCACAGCAGGTCGGTGTAGAGCGAGATCGCGACGCCACCGAACAGCAGGATCACCGCCAGGACGGCGAGTACGGGTCCGAGCAGGCGCGGGCGGGCAGGCAGGCCCGCTCCGGGGGTGCGGACGGCCACGCTGGGCGCCTCCTCGTCGTGGGGGGGGTGACCGCGCAACCCTTCCACACCGCGCCGGGTTCCTCGCAGCGGCGGGGGGCGGGGAGGATGGCGGACATGGATCCGTTGGCCAGCCCCCTGCAGTCCGTCGTCGGCGAGGTCGAGGGGCACGTGGCCGAAGCCGGCTGGGACCAGCCGCCGCAGCTGTTCGCGCTCGTGCAGACCGAGCAGCTGCTGCGCGCCGAGCCGCAGCTGGCCAGCACGATGGGGCTGGTCGCCGGAGGCCCCGCCTCGCTCACCCCCATCGCGCAGGAGCCGCTCGGCGAGGGCCCGCTGGACGCGCAGCTGGCCGCCATGGTCTTCGGCGAGGAGGTGCTGGGGGTCGTCCTCGCGCACGAGGTGGTCGTCCTGCCGCCCGCGGCCGAGGCGGCCGTCGCACAGGCCGAGGACCCGGCCGCGCTGGCCGCCGAGCACCCCGCGCGGCGCGACGTACGGATGGTCGTCGGGGTCGTCCGCGGTGGCGGGTCGGCCTGTGTGCTCCGGCTGCGCGGCGCGGAACCCGAGCAGGACGAGCGGGTGACCGGCAGCGATCTGGCGCCGACCCTGGCCGCGGCGCTGCTGGCCACCCTCGAGGACTGACACCACCTGCGCCTGTCCGACCGGGTGAGGTGGCTGGGGACCTACGAGCGGGTCACGTCCTGGTGCGGTCGACCAGCGGGAGGTCCAGGGCGAACTCCGCACCCTTGCCGAGTGTGGAGCTGACGCTCAGCGGCCAGCCGACCTCCTCGGCCAGCCGGCGGACGAACGACAGCCCCAGCCCCAGACCGCCGACCCGCCGGGTGGCCGAGCCGTCGACCTGCTCGAAGGACAGGAACATCGAGTCCTGATCGGCCGCGGCGATGCCGGGGCCGGCGTCGCGCACGGCCACCCGCACCCGGTCGCCGGCCGGGGCCAGGCCGGCGACCAGCGTGATCGGCGTACCGGCCGGTGTGTACTTCACCGCGTTGTCGATCAGCTCGTCGAGCGCCTTGCCGAGCCAGTCGGGGTCGACCTGCACCGCGGGCAGCCGGGCGGCGACCCGCCGGCGCAGGTCGCCCGCCCGCTCGGGCACCCGGTCCCGCCAGTGCGCCAGCCGCCCGTCGACCAGCTCGGCCGGCGGCACGGCCCGCGGCGTGACAGTCACCCGGCCGGCCTCGATGGCGGCCACGTCGACCAGCAGGTCCACGACACGGTTCATCTTCAGGCTCTCGGCCACGATGGTGGTGGCGAAGGCGGCGACCTTGTCCGCCGGGAGCCCGCGGCGAGTCATCAGGAGGTCGGCGTAGCCGCGGATCGGGGTCAGTGGCGTCCGCAGCTCATGGCTGACGTTGGACAGGAACTCGGTCTTCATCCGCTCGACCTCGCGCTCCCGGGTCGTGTCGCGCAGGACGAGCACGACCCCCTCGCCGTCGTCCAGCGGTGCCAGCGAGGCGCGTACGGGCACCGGGTTCCCCGCCGCCGGCCGCACCTCGGCGTCGACGTCGGGCCGGCGCCGGTCGGTCGGGTCCGGCCGGTCGAGGACCAGCGGTGCGCCACCGACCCGGACGTCCACCACCTCGGCCAGCGGCCGCCCGAGCGCCTGCGACGCCTCCGACAGCCCGGCCATGGCCAGCGCGGCCGGGTTGATGCTGGTGACCCGGCCGCCGGCGTCGGTGGCCACCAGACCGTCCGACATCGACGCGAGCACGGTCTCGAGCCGGCCGGCCGCCGCGCGCAGGTCGCCGTTGAGCCGGGCGACGGAGCCGGTCATGGCGTCGAATGTGCGGGACAGGGTGCCGACCTCGTCGGGGCCGGCACTGCCGGTGGTGACCGACAGATCGCCGGCGGCGACCCGGGAGGCGGCGGCGGTCAGCCGGCGCAGCGGGTCGACGGTGCGCCGGCCGAGCAGCAGGGCCAGCCCGCCGACCAGCCCGGTGGTGACCAGAGCCGTCAGCAGCAGTACCCGCAGCGCGTTGCGCTGGGAGCCCAGCGCAATGTCGGCGTCCCGGGACAGCGCAAGCGTCCCGACCGGAGTGCCGTCCAGACCGGTGACAGAGCGGAAGTGCACCGTCGGCGCGTCGCCTGCGGCCGGGACCGTCCGGCCGGTGGACGGCGCGTCGGAGGCGACCCGGGCCTGCGCGGCGATCCGCTCGATCAGCACCCGCTGCTCCTGGCTGCGGTTGGAGGCCACGACGTTGCCGTCCACCAGCAGCGAGAAGCCGAAGCCGGCCGCCTCGGAGTCCCGTCCGACGTAGCTGTCGTCCAGGCGTACGCCGAAGACCAGCGCGGAGGGAGCCGGCGACGTCGGGGTCGGCCGGTCCTGCGGCACGACGACCACGAGCGCCAGCGACTGCGGGTCGCCGAGCAGCCGGATCTTGGCGGGCAGCCCGTTCTCGGCGCGCACGGCGTTCGCTCCGCCGGCCAGCGCCCGCTGGACCACGGGCCCGCCGGCCAGGGCCAGCGCCTCGACCGGCGCGAGCGGGGCACGCCCGCCGAGGATCGTCGGTCCCGCGGCGGAGATGCGGGCGGCGAAGGTCGGTACGCCGGTGCCGGCCAGCAGGTCGAAGCCGGCGGCGCAGCTGGCCGGGCTCTGGGCGCAGGTCCGGGCAGCCGCGCTCGCGTCGTTCTGCACGTTCGTGAGGTTCTGCTCGAGCAGGTCCAGCCGGCCCTGCGCGGCGTCGGTGAGCAGGGCGGCCTGCTCCTGGTCCGCCGCCCGGGCGACGACCGACCCGACCACCCCGACGGCGGCCGTGGCCATCAGCAGCACACCGGCCAGGATGGCAGCGACGACCTTGCCGAGCAGGCTGGACCGCGAGAGCGCGACCAGCCCACCCAGCAGCAGCAGGGCCCCGGCCAGGCGCAGGAGCAGCACGGCCAGCGCGCCGTCCGCACGGTCGGCCCACGGGGCGGCGGCGGCAGCCGCACCGGCCAGCAGCAGCCCGCCGGCGAGGAGCAGCCCCGGACCGTCGCGGCGGGCGCGTACCGCCGCCAACGCCGCGACCAGAGCCGCTACCGCGGCCAGCGCAGCCGGCGCGGGAGCACCTGCCAGGGGAACGACGACCCCGGGCAGCGTCCCGTCGGTCGGAGCCGGGCCGGTCGGAGCCGGGTCGGGCGACGCCTGGCGGCGGGCGAGCGCACCGGACCACAGCCCGGCCGCGACGAGCAGCAGCCCGGCGGTGCGGGCAGTCAGCAGCAGGTCGGAGGCCTGGCTGCCGAACGTCGTACCGGTGACGGTCTCCACGGCCGCCAGCACCAGGCCGCCGACGAGCACGAGGCCCGCCGCCGCGCGACTGCCCCGGCCGGCAGCGACCACAGCGGTGGCGGCCAGGCCGGTCCACGCGGCGACGGCGAGCAGCACCACCGCGCCGAGGAGCGCGAAGGGAACACCGGGCTCCATAAGCCGGAGTCTAGGGACGCGCCGGCCTGCGGCGTCCTCCCCGGACGCCTGGACCCGTAGCGTCCTAGCCCACGCGCGGCGGGCGTGCCCCCTTTTCAGGACGCCAGGAAGGCGTCAGGCTGCGCAGGTCACGGGCGCGGTGCCCCGGCGTACCGCCTCGAGACCCGTCAGCGCCTGCGCCAGGGTGCCGACCTTCACCAGCGTCAGCCCGGCCGGCGGGTTGCCCACCGCCTCGGCGCAGTTGGCCGCGGGAACCAGGAAGACCTCCGCCCCCTGGCGGCGCGCGGCGATGAGCTTCTGGGAGATGCCACCGATCGGACCGACGCTGCCGTCGGCGGCGATCTCGCCGGTGCCGGCGATGTACCGGCCGCCGGTGAGGGACTCCGGCCCGAGCTTCTCGAGGATGCCGAGGGTGAACATCAGCCCGGCGCTCGGCCCGCCGACGTCGGCGAGGGCGATCGTCACGTCGAAGGGCACGTCGATCGGCGTCTCCTTCGTGACGACGCCGATGACGGCGCGCCGCGCGCCCTCCTCCCCCGCCGTACGCGTGACGATCTCGGTCTCGTCGGCGCGACCCTCGCGGGTGTAGGCGACGCGCACGGCGGTGCCGGGCTGCCGCTCGCTGATGAGAGCCCGCAGCTCGGCGGCGTCGCGCACCTTCGTCCCGTCGACGGCGGTGAGGATGTCGCCGACCTGCAGCCGGCCGCGGGCGGGCGAGTCCGGCGCCAGGTCGTCGACCTCGACCCGGGCGACCGACAGGCCCAGCTGCCTTGCCGCGGCGCGGACGGCGTCACCCTGCGACGCCTTCATCGCGGCGGCGTTCTCCTCGTCGATCTGCTCGTTGCTGCGACCGGCCGGGAAGACGATCTCGCGCGGGACGACTGCCAGGTCGCGGGCGAACCAGCCGCGCAGCGCCTGCGCCAGGGTGAGCTGCGGCTGCACCCCGACGGTCGTCAGATCCAGGTGACCGTCGGCGGGGAAGGAGCGCCGCCCCTCCACGCTCAGCACCGGGGTGCCCTCGACCTCGCCGAGGGTGTTGTACGTCGGGCCGGGGCCGAGCGCGACGTAGGGCACCCGCGCCACGGCGGCCGTCAGGCTGAGCCCGAGCGCCAGCAGGCAGGCGAGCAGGAGGGACAGTGCTCGCCGGGACACGCCGTCAGCCTAGATGGCCGGGGGTCAGTGCGCTCAGGCGAAGAAGCCCAGGCTGGCCGGGCCTTCCTTGGCATGGCCGTTGCTGGAGACGAGCACCGGCTGCTCGGCCGGCTCGTCCTCGACGAGGGCCAGCGGCGGGACCCCGTGAATCGCGGTGAACGGCTCAGCGGCCGGCTCGACCGCCAGCGGCACGGGGTCGAGGTCGACCGGCGGCGGCTCGACGACCGGCTGCGCCTGCACGAGCGCCCCGACCGGCACCTCGACCTTGTAGTAGGCGCGGAAGGCCAGCGGCACCTCGGTCAGCGCGTGCACGCTGACGCTGGAGATGCCCTCCACGTTGCGCAGATGCTCCACGAGCCGGACCGCCTCCTCGAGGTCGGCGACCCGGCGGAAGGCCGGGGAGTCGTCCGGGGCGGGAAAGAAGACGACATGCTCCACGGCGGGGCCTCTCGCTCTGGCGGGACCTGGACGTCCGCCGGTCCCCTCACCTGTCGGCACGCAGGCGGTCGTGACTTGAGCGGCCGGTCGGGTCACGCTCCGCCAGAGCGCTCGTCCCGCGGCGGCCGGCCCAGCGCCGCGCGGAACCGTTCGTACTCCGCGATTCCGTCCACCGTGTCCCGCGGCCCTCGGCTGCGCCCGCTCCACGTGGCCCAGGCGATCGCGCCGGCCGTCGCCAGCGGAACGGGGAGCAACCAGAGCAGCCAATCCGACATCCGCCGAGAGTAGGCCGGGTCCGGCCACGCTCTCGGCGCCCGACCCGCTGCCGGCGTTCTCGGGCCAGCAGCGCCCGATTCAGGCGCGGCACCGAGATCGGTCGGGCAAGGACGTGCGGGGGGTGCGCACGTGGGGCTGCGGGGCGGAGCCGGGCTGCCGCGGGCACGGAGCCGGGCTGCCGCGGGCACGGGGACCAGCCACGCGTCGACATGTGCCGCACAGCGGGTGTGCAGGACAGGTCAACTTTTTCAGATTGTTGACCTGTGCTGCACACCTCCCGACAGCACACACCTCTCCGCACCGGCACACCGCGCTCATGACCAGGCAGCCACCGTCTGTGACCAGGCCGCTGCACAGCATCGCAGCTTCAGCCGAGGATCCGCCCGGAGACGGGGGGGCCGCATCAAGGTGTGCCGATCCGCACGAGGACGCGGGGGCCGGGTCAGGGCGTGCCGACCCACTCCTCGTCGCCGTCGTCGAAGACCTGCCGCTTCCAGATGGGCACCGAGCCCTTCAGGTCGTCGATCAGCCGCCGGGCGGCTTCGAACGCCTGGCCGCGGTGCGCAGCGGACGCCGCCACCACCACGGCCACGTCACCGACCCGGAGCAGCCCGGTGCGGTGCGTCGCCGCCAGCCCGTGCACCGGCAGGTCCGCCGCCACCGCCTCCGCGACCCGGCGCAGCGCCGCCCCCGCGTCCGGATGCGCGGTGTACTCGAGCTCGCGCACGCCCCGCCCGCCGTCGTGGTCGCGCACCAGCCCGGTGAACGACACCACGCCGCCGGCCCGCGGGTCCTCGACGGCGGCCAGCACCTCGTCGACGTCCAGCGGCGTCTCGCGCAGCGCGAGCAGGCGGATCACGTGCATGCCGGCACGGTACGACGAGGTCGCGCCGGTGGGTGTCCTGCGTACGACGGGAAAGGTGGGCGCGTCAGCTCCGCCGGCGGCGGCGTGCCCGGCGGACCAGCGCGGCGGTGCCCATCAGGGCGACGGTGGCGCCGGCGGCGGTACCCGCGGCGGTGTAGACACCGGGCCGGGCCGTCGGCGCGGCTCGGCCCGCCAGGTGCGCGGCGATCGCGTCGGCCGCCGTCCAGGCAGGGGTCCAGCCAGCAGCAGTGAGCCGCTGCGGCTCGACGACCAGGGGCGACAGCAGCCGGTCCAGCTCGGCGGGCGTGCCGGGGGTCAGGCCGGCCCGGTGCAGGCGCTCGGCGGTGGAAAGGGCGACCGACGCGGGCAGCTCGAGGCGGCGCTGTCCCGACAGCTGCTCGACCTCGCGCTGCGTCAACCACCCGGCACTGGCCACCACGGCGGCTCCGCCCACGGCACCGGTCGCAGCGAGCTCGAGAGCGGACAGCAGGTCCTCGCTGTGGCACACCTGCCACACGGGCTCGACCCCCCGCACCGCCAGCAGCCGGGGGCCGGCGAGCGAGTGCAGCAGCGCGCCGTCGTAGGCCGGCCCGAGCGGCCCAGCGACCAGCGGGGCCGGCCGCAGGACGACGACCTCCAGCCCGGTGCGGGTCGCGTGGTCCGCGAGCCGCTCGACCTCGAGCAGGTCGCCGGTCAGCGCGCTGTCCGGATGTGCCCGCAGCGGCAGGTCCTCCGACAGTGGCAGCCCGCCGCCGGGCGGTGCGGCATGGACGTCGACGGAGGTCACCAGCACCACGCGCAGCACGCCGGCCTCGCGGGCCGCCTCGAGCAGCGCAGCGGTGCCGCGGACGGTGTGCTCACGGCGAGGACCGGCGGGGGCAGCGATGTCGTAGGACATGCCCAGGTGCACCACGGTGCCGATTCCGGTCAGAGAGCCCGCCAATCCCGGCGCCCGCAGGTCGCCGGCTCGCCACTCGACACCGGCGACCGCCGCGGGCACGACATCCAGACCGACCACCAGCGGCACGTCCGGCCGGGCCATGAGCCGCTCGACGAGAGCCCGCCCCAGCCCGAGTCCGGCGCCGGTGACCGCTACCGCAGCGGGGTACGGCACCCGCCGACGGCGGATCACCACGACAGCTCCGGCGGCCGCACCGGGCGTAGCGTGAACCACATGCAGACGAGCGCCGACCGATGACCCGGCCGCCCTTTGGCTTCGGACCGTCCGACCCCGCCGAGGAGCCCGGGGACGGCAACGACCCCTTCGGTCTGTCGGCGATGTTCGGGGGCGCAAGCGGGCCGTTCGGGGGCGACATCGGCGCGGTGTTCGCCCAGATGCAGCGGCTCATGAGCTGGACCGGCGGGCCGGTCAACTGGGACCTCGCCACGGAGGTCGCCACCGGCGCCAGCCGGGCCGACGACCGGCCGGTCACGGCGGCCGAGCACCGCGAGATCGCCGAGGCGTGCCGGCTGGCCGACCTGTGGCTGGACCCGGTCACGACCCTGCCGGCGGGCGGCGCCGAGCCACAGGCCTGGACGCGTACGGGCTGGGTGGAGTCGACGCTGCCGTCCTGGCGTGCGCTGGTCGACCCGGTCGCCGGCCGCGTGGTCGCGGCCATGGGTAAGGCGCTCGAGCAGGGCCTGGGTGGTTCGCTCGGCGAGGGCCTGCCGCCGGAGCTCGCCGGGATGCTCGGCGGCCTGGGCGGCGGTGCCGGTCTCGGGCCGCTGCGCGGGGTCATGGACCAGGTCGGCGGCTTCGTCTTCGGCGCGCAGGTCGGGCAGGCGCTCGGCGCGCTGGCCGCGGAGGTGCTCTCGGCCAGCGAGGTGGGCCTGCCGCTGTCCGCGCCCGGCCGCCCGGCCCTGCTGCCGGCAAACCTCGCGGCCTTCGGGGGCGGCCTCCAGGTCCCCGCTGACGAGGTACGGCTCTACCTCTGCCTGCGCGAGCTGGCGCACCAGCGGTTGTTCGCGTCGGTGCCGTGGCTCAAGGCCCACCTGTTCGACGCCGTCGATGCCTACGCGCGCGGGATCGAGGTCGACCCGTCGGCGATCGAGCGGGCGGTCGGCTCCATCGACCCCTCCGACCCGGAATCGATGCAGCGCGCCATGGGCGAGGGGCTGTTCGAGATGGCACCCACCGCTGCCCAGTCGGCCGCACTGGCCCGGTTGGAGACGGCCCTGGCCCTGGTCGAGGGCTGGGTCGACCAGGTGGTGGACGCGGCCGCCGCCGACAAGCTGCCGTCGGCCGCCGCCCTGCGCGAGACGGTCCGCCGGCGCCGCGCCTCCGGCGGCCCGGCCGAGCAGACCTTCGCCACGCTGGTCGGCCTTCAGCTGCGGCCGCGCCGGCTCCGCGAGGCCGCCGCCCTGTGGACGGCCGTGGCCGAGACGGGTGGCACCGCGGCCCGGGACGCGCTCTGGGCCCACCCGGACCTGCTCCCCGCGGCCGATGACCTGGACGACCCGGCGGGATTCGTGGCCCGCTCCGCCGGCGGCGCGGGCGACTGGGACGCCGGGCTGAGGGACCTCGACAAGGACCTCGACGGGTCCCTGGACGAGGACGCGACCAGCGGCCCGACCGGCGAGCAGGACAGCGGCCCGACCGGCGAGCAGGACAGCGGCCCGACCGGCGAGCAGGACAGCGGCCCGACCGGCCGCGGGGACCAGCCGGGCTGAGGTACGCGCAGCGTGTGTCCGGCCGCCCACGACGCAGACGCTACGCCCTGCGGCCACCCCCACACGTACCATGATCAACGCTGTGTTTCCTCCTGTACGGGTGCCTCGAGATGCGCGCCAACCCGGCGTTGATCAACTCAGCGAGACCGGCGGCGACTTCTTCTGCTCCACAGCCGTGAGGCATCATCGTCGCAGGTCAGCGGGGTCGGGGCCGAGCCGCCGGGCCGCCACCCACAGCATCCACCGGAACCGGTCCACAGGGACACGCGCAGGGGTCCCCACCCCGTCCACAGCGTTGTCCACAGGGTGTGGGGGACGCTCGTTGACGCAGCGCCCCGCCGCCTCGTAGCGTCCCCGAGCACGGAGCCCCCCGGCGCTCCGGGACCGTCCGCAAGGGGAAGGCGGACGGTCCCGGTCGGCGGGGGGCTCGGTGCTGTCCGCGTGCGCGAGACCGGCCAGCTCGAACCTGGCCACGGCACCGAACGTCACCCGTACGGGTGGCAGGACCGGGGTGCCCGCAGGTCGACGTCAAAGGGGTCACCGCTCCGTACATCTCTGCTCTGCTGCACCCGGCAGGCCGGACGACTTCGAGGACTTCCATGGACACTGCTCGCCGGACGCCGAGGGCGTTCACCAGCCAGGGCCGCGGCGTCCCGCTGCTGGCTCTCGCGCTTGCCGCGTCCACAGCCGTGTCCATGCTGTCGCCGGCCGCCGCAGCGAGCACGCGGAGCGTTGCCCTGATCGACGTGGTGGTGACGTCGGCGACGCACAGCATCGCGCAGGTGGCCGAGGCGGTCCGTGCAGCCGGCGGCACCGTCCGCGGGTCGCTGCCGCTCGTCGGCGGCGTCTCCGCGCAGCTGCCGGCCGATGCTGTGCTCGCCCCGGCCTTCCTGACCGCGGAGAACGCGCCCATCACGCTGGCCGGCAAGAAGGTCGCCAGCACCACCCGCGATGCCACCGCCATCCGCGAAGCTCTCGGCCTGGGCGCGCCGGCCGGTGAGGGTGCCGGCGTCAGGATCGCGATCGTCGACAGCGGCGTCGCCCAGAGCACCGACTTCGGGACGCGGCTCAGCCACCACGACGTCAGCGGCACCTGGAGCGAGGGCGAGTCGCGCGACGCGTACGGGCATGGAACCTTCGTGGCCGGTGCAGCCGCCGGCGACGGCACCGCCTCGGACGGCCGGTACGCCGGAGCCGCTCCCGGTGCGGAGGTGCTGGACATCCGCGTCACGGACGACGAGGGCGCGACCGACCTGGTGACCGTGCTCAGGGGTCTGGAGAAGGCCGCCCAGCTGGACGCCGACGTCGTCAACCTGTCGATGTCGTCCGGCAGCCAGCTGCCCTACCAGATGGACCCGCTGACGGTCGCGCTGTCCCGGCTGTGGGCGCGCGGCATCGTCGTCGTCGTACCGGCCGGCAACGACGGCCCACACAAGGCGTCGATCACCTCGCCCGGCGTCGACCCGAGGCTGCTCACTGTCGGCTCGCTCGACGAGCGGCTCACCGCCGAGACGGGTGACGACGTCGTCGCCCCGTTCTCCGGTCGCGGCCCCGCGCCGCAGGGTGTGGCCAAGCCGGACCTGGTGGCCCCCGGCCAGTCGCTGGTCTCGCTGCGCGCCACGGGCAGCGCCGTCGACGTCGCCAACCCGGGCGCCGTGGTGGACGGTGCCTACTTCCGCGGCTCCGGCACCAGCTTCTCCACCTCCGTCGTCGCCGGCGTCGCCGCGATGCTGCTCGAGCAGCGCCCGGAGCTGACCCCCGACCAGGTCAAGACCCTGGTCACCGGCACGACGTACGCCGCTGCCGGCCTGGCCGACTCCCGTGACGCCGGCGCCGGTGGCCTGGACGTCACCGCCGCCCTGGCCGCTGCGACACCGGTCCTGGCCGACGCCGACGCCGACGCTCCCCCGGCCGGCGACGTCGAGACGTGGCACGCGTTCCTGCAGGCGCTGATGGACGGCGACCGGGCCGCGGCTGCGAAGAGCTGGTCACAGCTGTCCCCCGCCGCACACCGGTGGGCTGCACACCGCTGGGCCGGGCTCAGCCCGCAGGCGCACCGGTGGGCGGCCGACGAGTGGTCGGCGCACCGCTGGGCCGGCGCCGACGGCAGCGCCGGCGAGTGGCAGCTGCGGATCTGGGCCGCGCACCGCTGGGCCGCGCACCGCTGGGCGACCGACGAGTTCGTCGCGCACCGCTGGGCCGCGCACCGCTGGGCCGCACACCGCTGGGCCGCACACCGCTGGGCCGCACACCGCTGGG
>JBBDWV010000052.1:2479-7703 GCA_040902655.1 Mycobacteriales bacterium | reverse complement strand
CACCGCTGGGCCGCACACCGCTGGGCCGCACACCGCTGGGCCGCACACCGCTGGGCCGCACACCGCTGGGGCTGATCCCCCGAACGGGTCAATCAGTCCGCGACCATTCCGTCGATGCCCCCGCTGCCGGCCGGCAGCAGGGGCATCGACGTGTGCGGAAGGAGAAGGATGAAGGCGCTGCGCACTGTGGTGCTGCTCGTCGTCGGGCTCGGCGTGGCATCGCAGTTCGGCGCCCGGGCGCTGCTCCTCGAGGCCGGTCCGGTCGTCTCGCAGCCTGCGCTGCTGAGCTCTGTCGCGCCGCTCGTGCTGGTCGGGATGCTGCTGCTGCTCGCCGCCGCCGGTGACCTCATCTACGTGCCGGTACGTCGGGGGGAGCAGACCGAGGAACTCACCCTCTACGAGGCGGCCGTCATCGTGGCCGTTCTGCTCCTGCCCGCGCGCGATGCGCTCTGGGTGCCTGTCGCCGCGGTCGGCCTCACCTCGCTGCTGCTCCGCCGCCCGCTGCTCAAGTCGCTGTTCAACCTCGGCATCTACAGCGCCGCCACGGCGCTGCTCGTGGTCGTGGTGCACATCGTGTCCGGGACCGGTCATGGACTGGATTGGCGAACCGTCATCGGCCTGCTGCTGGGGGTGCTGGCCTTCAGCATGGTCAACCTCGTCGGGCTGGCCCGCGTACTCACCCTCGTCGGGGAGGTGCACGCCAGGCAGGTTGTTTCCGACGGCGCTCGACTGGCGATGGTGACGGCGGCCGGGACCGTGGCGATGGCCGGCAGCGGCGTCCTGGCCGCGACCGCCGCTCCCGCGCTGCTGCCGTTCTGCCTGGTGCCGGCGGTCGCGCTGCTGTTCTCTTTCCGCGCCACCGCGCAGTCGGCCGAGCAGCGGCAGCGCTCGGCCGGTCTGCTGGCGCTCTCGCACGTCCTGGCCGGTCGGGTCGACCCGACCGAGATGCTCCCGACCTTCCTGTCGCAGTGCCGCCAGACGTTCGGCGCCGACGTCGCGCTGGCCTTCATCGATCCGTCCGTCACCCGTGGCAACCACGGCCCACTGACCGCGGTGGACGACCGCGTGGACGGGGCCTCTCAGCGGGAGAGCACCGCCTACGAGCAGACGCTGCTGGTCCGGGATGCCCAGCAGGCGCGAGTACTGGCGGGGCCGCTGCCGTACGGCTGGCTGCGGGCCGTGACGGCACCGCTCGAAGCCGACGGTGAGCCGCTGGGAACGCTCGTGCTGGCCACCCGGGACAGGTCCCGTGCGATGGGCCCGGACGAGCTGACCCTGCTGACGCCGCTGGCCTCTGCCCTCGCCGTCGCCCTGCGGGGCGCGGCGCACCTGCAGAGGCTGACGGAGGAGAGCAGCAAGCTGCAGGCGGTCGTGGACCAGTCCTCGGACGGGATCCTGGTCCTGGACGGCGAGGGGCGGGTGCAGCTGTGGAGCCCCGCCCTCACCGCGCTCAGCGGACGGACCGAGGCGGAGTCGCTGGGCCGGCCGCTCGGTGAACTGCTCCGCACCACCGACGTCGACGGCACCGCCTGCGACGCCTTCGAGGCGGGGCGGTCCCGTCTCAGCCCCTCCTCACGCCGGGCGACGATCGAACTGACGCTGCAGCGCGAGGACGGCGAACAGCGGGTCATCCGGTGCGCGCACGCCGGCGTCTTCGCCGAGGACGACCTGGTACGGGACGTCGTGATCGTCCACGACATCACGCGGGAGCGGCAGGTGGAGCGGCTCAAGGCCGACTTCATCGCCACCGTCTCGCACGAGCTGCGCACCCCCGTCACTCCGATCAAGGGCTATGCCGACCTGCTGCGCCGGCGTGGTGACACCATGACCCCGGAACGCCGCAACGAGTGCCTCGCCGTCATCAGCGATCGCTGCGACCACCTCGGCAGGCTGGTGGAGGATCTGCTGCTCGCCTCCCGCATCTCGGCGACCGAAGGCGCGGCCACCGCCCAGGTCGACCTCAGCGTCGCCGACCTTGTCGCGCTCGTGCAGCGGGCCTCCGGCGACTTCGGCGCCGACGGCGGCCGGATAGAGCTCCGTCTTCCGGACGCGCCGGTCGACGTCGCCTGCGACCCGACACGGGTCATCCAGGTGCTCACGAACCTGATCGGCAACGCACTGAAGTACGACGCCTCCGGCGCACCGGTGACGGTGCAGCTGGTGGTCGAGGACGGGCGGGTACACGTCGACGTGACCGATCGCGGCCGCGGCATCCCGTCGGACCAGCTGGACCGCGTCTTCGAGAAGTTCCATCGGGTCGAGGACCCGATGCGCATGACGACCGGAGGTACCGGACTCGGGCTCTACATCGCCCGGCAGCTGACCACGGCGATGGGTGGGACGCTGCACTGCACGTCCGCGCTCGGCACCGGATCGGTCTTCCGCTTCAGCCTCCCGCGGCAGCCAGCGGCCGTCCCCGGGCCACGGCACCCGATCGCCATCGACGGCAGGACGTCCTGTGATACGGCTCCAGGGCCCCCCACCGGGCTACGCTGATCACGAAACGCCCGCGCGCCGACCGGCCGTGGACCTGACCTGTGGAGGATCTCGTGGCCGAGAGCTACAACGGGTACTGCGTCAAGTGCAAGGAGAAGCGCGACTTCGAGGGGGAGGTCAAGGTCAGCGAGTCCGGTCGCCGGATGGCGCAGGGCACCTGCCCCGTGTGCGGCACCAAGATGAACCGCATCCTCGGCAAGGCCTGACCGTCGCACACCTGCCGAATGAGGGCGGCTCCCCCGGGAGCCGCACCCGCAACGTGAGGGCGGCTCCCCCGGGAGCCGCCCGCACTGCGTCCTCGGCTCGGGCGACGAGGTCGCCGAGCGCCGATTCTGCTTGATCAACGCCGCTCTTCCGCAGATTCTGCCCCCGAAAAATATGCGCCAGGCTGGCGTTGATCAAGACCTGGGCCCGGAGGGCGGCGGCGCGGGAGCGACGGCGCGGGGGGCGACGGCGCGGGAGCGACGGCGCGGGGGGCGACGGCGCGGGAGCGACAGCGCGGGCAGCGGCGGTGCGGCGGCAGGTCGGTCGGGCTGGGGAACACGCAGCGGGCAAGGCCCGGCGGTGCATTCCTCCTGCAGCGCGTTGTGCAGGAGAGCGCAAGAATCGGAAAAGGTTGACCGCTCCTGCACAGCCCCCGGCAGGCACACCTGCCCGCCGCCTCGGGCGAACCCGCCCCGAGCCGATCACGGCCGCGGAACGGCGGCAGCCTGTGGACAGGGCGGCAGCCTGTGGACAGGGCGGCAGCCTGTGGACAGGGCGGGTCGACCGGCCGCCCTGGTGTCAGTCTGTGAGACATCCCGCCTGCTCCGTCCCGGAGGTGCCGTGTGCGCCCTGTGCTGACTCCCGCCGCGCGGCGCCTCTGGCGCGACCCCCAGACCCTCCAGCTCGGCCGATTGCCAGGGCGCTCCGCGGTGCTGGCCGGTTTGGACCCTGTGACCCGCTCGACCCTGGCCCTCCTCGACGGGACGCGCGACCGGGCGCAGGTGCTGGCTGCTGCGGCGGCGGCCGGTTGTCCTCCGGCGCGCACCGAGCTGCTCCTTGATCTGCTGGACTCGGCGGGACTGCTGGAGGACGCCGCTGCGGACCTGGGGTCACTCGTCCGGCTGGACCGTCCGGAGCGCGATCGGCTGGCCGCCGATGTGGCGTCGCTCGCTCTCGTCCGTGGCGACGGCGGGTTGCCCGCCGCGCACCTCCGCTCGGCCGCGAGGGTGCTGGTGATCGGTGCAGGCCGGGTCGGGGCACCTTTGGCCGGCCTGCTCGCGACCGCCGGCATCGGGACGGTGGACGTGCTCGACGAGTCAGCCGCAGCGGCTGAGGACTCCGGCATCGGCGGGCTCGGCCTGGCAGACATCGGCCGCAGCCGCGGTGAGGCGGCGCGTGAGCAACTGCGCGCAGCCGTGCCCTCCGCGCCCACGGCTCCGCTCGTCCAGCCCGACTTCGTGGTGCTCGCGCCCACCCGGCCGGACATGCTCGAGGACGGGCGCAGGCTGGTCAGTGACGGCACTGCCCATCTGCTCGCGGAGGTACGGGACACCGTCGGAGTGGTGGGCCCCCTGGTCCTGCCGGGGCGGACGGCGTGCCTGCGTTGCCTCGACCTGACACGCAGCGACCTGGACCCCGACTGGCCATCGATCGCCGCGCAGCTGGCCCTGCCGCGCCGCGGCCGGACCGCCTGCGACGGGCCGCTCGCGATGGCCGTCGCGGCACAGGCGGCCTTACAGGTGCTGGCACTGGTGGACGGCACGGCCGACCCGGCATCGGTCGGCGGCACCCTGGAGCTGGCCTTGCCGGACTGGCGCTGGCGACGCCGGACCTGGCGCGTCCACCCCGACTGCGGCTGCGCGCTGCCGGCAGCCGGATAGCCGCCAGGTCTGTCAGGCTGCGCTGACCAGTCGCAGGTGCACCGGGCCGGTCTCGGAAAACTCGAGCGGCTCGTCGTCCTCGATCCGGGCAAGCGCCAGCTTCGGGTCGCGGCGGTCGATGCGGTTCTGCAGGAGGAGGAAGAGCACGACCACCGCCGCGATTCCAAGGGGCAGCTCCGGCGTATCACCCACGGCCTGCGCGGTGGTGGTGGCAAGGCCGGGCAGTGCACTGGCCAGGTGGATCGGCTCGGGCTTGCTGTCGGCCGCCGGACGCGAGACGGCGGTGCCCCCACCGAGCGGGCGCAACGGCTGGGCGTCGGCGGCCGCGACGATCGCCTTGCGCGACAGCAGCGGGCCAGCGGCGGCGGCCGACTCGCCACCCGTCGTCAAGCGCAGCGGCTGGACGACCGGAGCAGCCACAGCAGCCGCGGGGACCTGCGGGCCGACGGGGACGGCGACCGGCTCGACCGGCGCGACAGGGACCTGCGGGCCCACGAATGCAGCCCGCTCGATACGAGGGGCGGCCGGAGCAGGTGCGGACGCCGGCGCTGCCTGCTCCGCTGGGCGCGCATCCGTTTGTGGCGCGGACCTGACCGGGCTGTGCGGCCGGTGGACCGGGCCGGGGGGCTGAGCCGGGCGCAGACCCGTGGACGGGCCGACCACCGGCCCGGATGCGGCCGGCGGGCTCTTGACGGCGGTGTGACCTGGGGCCACGGGAGCCGGAGCAGCCTTAGGTTCCTTCTTCTCCTGACCCGGTGCGACGTCCGCCACGGGCGCCGCCTCCACCGGAGCCGGCTCCGCCTTCAGCTCCTTCTTCTCCTGACCCGGTGCGACGTCCGCCACGGGCGCCGCCTCCACCGGAG
>JBBDWV010000052.1:0-2379 GCA_040902655.1 Mycobacteriales bacterium | reverse complement strand
CCGGCTCCGCCTTCAGCTCCTTCTTCTCCTGACCCGGTACGGCGTCCGCCACGGGCGCCGCCTCCACCGGAGCCGGCTCCTTCTTCTCCTGACCGGGTGCGGTGTCCGCCATGGGCTGGGCAGGAACCGGAGTATCCGTGACCACGGCGTCCTGCTTGGCCTGACCGGGAGGGCCACTGCCCGCGCTCGCGCCACCCCCGGGCGGGAGCTCGGCCGCACTGGCGACACCCAGCGCCGGCCAGACACCCGCCACCATCGTCATGCTCGCCGCGGCGACCAGCGCGCTGACCGTGCCGGTACGTCGTGCGAGCTGCTTGGACAAGAGAACCTCCGGAAGCGTGGTCGTCACCGATTACATCGACCGGGAACCGCTGCCGGTGAGCCCCCGGGTGGGTTATTTCTGCTCACATCGATTACTCCGTTCGGCCCAGAACTTCTTCACCCGCCGCTCGTTGGCCGGCCTGCCGGTGCGCAGCCGGGCAGGTGCACCGCCACACTCATACGGTGAGCGACATCCCGCGGCGCGCCGTCACCCGGTCGGCCAAGCTGGCCGGGCTGCCCCTGGGCGTCGCCGGCCGGGCGACGATCGGGCTCGGCAAGCGCCTCGGGGGCCGCCCCGCGGAGCTCGTCGCCGCCGAGTTGCAGGCCCGCACCGCCGAGCAGCTCTTCCAGGTGCTGGGCCAGCTCAAGGGCGGTGCCATGAAGATGGGCCAGGCGCTGTCGGTCTTCGAGGCGGCGCTGCCCGAGGACATCGCAGCGCCCTACCGCGCCGCGCTGACCAAGCTGCAGGAGGCGGCCCCCGCACTGCCGGCCACCACCGTGCACGCCGTGCTGGCCAAGGAGCTGGGCCCGGACTGGCGCGGGCTGTTCCAGTCGTTCACCGACAGCCCGGCCGCGGCGGCCAGCATCGGCCAGGTCCACCATGCGGTGTGGTCCGACGGCCGCGAGGTCGCCGTCAAGATCCAGTACCCGGGCGCCGGGCCTGCCCTGCTCGGGGACCTCAGACAGCTCTCGCGACTGGCCCGGATGTTCTCCTCGCTCACGCCCGGTCTGGACGTCAAACCGCTGCTCGCCGAGCTGGAGAAGCGGGTGACCGAGGAGCTGGACTACCGCCTCGAAGCACAGTCGCAGGCGGCCTTTGCCAGCGCGTACGCCGGCGACGAGGAGATTCGGGTCCCGGCCGTGGTGACCGGGAGCGAGCGGGTCCTGGTGACCGAGTGGATGGAGGGCGTGCCGCTCTCCCGGATCATCGCGAGCGGCAGCCCAGAGGAGCGGGACCGCGCGTCGCTGCTGCTCGCCCGCTTCCTGTTCTCCGGGCCGGTGCTCGTCGGACTGCTCCACGCCGACCCGCATCCGGGCAACTTCCGGCTGCTCCCGGACGGCCGGCTCGGCGTCATCGACTTCGGTGCCGTGGACCGCCTGCCGGACGGGGCGCCCGAGCCGATCGGACGGGTGGCCCGGCTGGCCCTCGCCGGGGAGGCCGACGCGGTGCTCGCCGTCCTGCGCGAGCAGGGCTTCGTCAAGGGTGCGATCGAGCTCGACCCGGACGCCCTGCTGGACTACCTCGTGCCGCTGCTCGAGCCGATCGCGGGGTCGTCGTTCCGCTTCAGTCGGCCGTGGCTGCGGGCCCAGGCGGTACGGCTGGGTGACCCCCGCTCCCCCGCCGCCCAGCTCGGCCGGCAGCTCAACCTGCCGCCGGCGTACCTGCTCATCCACCGGGTCGCCACCGGGACGATCGGAGTGCTGTGCCAGCTCGGCGGGCAGGCCGACTACCGCTCCGAGATGGCGCGCTGGCAGCCCGGCTTCGCTTCTGGTCAGCCGGGCCCGCGGTAGCGGAACCTCGGTACGCCGGGCGAGACCTCCTCCAGGAACCGCTCGGCCGTACGCACGGCCAGCCGTGGGCCCGGCACGTCGTACAGCGGGACGTAGACGACGACCGCCCGTGACGGGTCGGCGGCGTCATGGCCGAGGCCCAGAACGAGGTAGTCGTTGCCCTTCCAGTGCCGCCAGACGCCGGCCTGCAGCTCGGGAAGGCTCACCACCACACCTCGTCGAGCCGGGCCTCGATAGAGCGCAGGTTCTCGCGGGTGCAGCGGTCACACACCAGCACCCGTCGGAGGGGGCCGGTGGTGGTCGACCAGGTCAGCGGCGGCTTGCCGGTCACGCTCGTGCCGCAGACGCTGCAGGACACCGGCTCGGCCACCCGCGGAGCCTAGCGATGTTCCCCTCGGGAGCCCACCTGAGCAGGCCACCGGTGGTGGCCCGTCCGCTGGCTGCGTCCGAGCAACCCGAGGCTGGGGGGGCACACCTGGTCCGACGCGACGCAGATGCCGCTCCGGAGACATGTGTGCTGTCGGGGGTGTTGCAGCACAGGTCAAG
>JBBDWV010000051.1:75319-81483 GCA_040902655.1 Mycobacteriales bacterium | reverse complement strand
TTCGAGCGTTACGACCCGCCCAACATCACCATTTCAACGGTGGATCAGGGCTCAGAGGGGCGGCCGCTCGAGGGCACTCGTGTCGCTGCGCATTGCGTCCGCCTCCCCGGGGGGAGCCGGCGCGTCGCGTCGCGCGGCCTTGGCTGCCGCGACAGAGGGATCCGGGCCGTCGTCGGTGACCGGCGTGGGCGTGTCCTCCGGAGAGGTGCGCAGCCACAGCGAGCGCTGCGGGAACGGGATCTCGATCCCCTCCTCGTCGAAGGCCTCCTTGAGGCGGTGGCGCAGCTCGCGGGCGACCTTCCACTGCTCCAGCGGCGCGGTCTTGACGACCAGCCGGATGTCGAGACCGTCCGCGCCGAGCCGTTCCACGCCCCAGATCTCCGGTTCGTCGAGCATGAAGGGGCCGACCTTCTCCCCGGCTGCGGTCTCCCGGGCGACCCGCTCGATGACGCTCTCCGCGTGGTCGACGTCGCAGCCGTAGGCGACCGAGATGTCGAGCAGCGCCCGCGACCAGCCCTGGCTCATGTTGCCGACGCGCAGGATCTCGCCGTTGCGCACGTGCCAGACCGTGCCGTCGACGCTGCGCAGCCGGGTGACCCGCAGCCCGACCGTCTCGACGATCCCGCTGGCCTCACCCACGTCGATCGCGTCACCCACGCCGTACTGGTCCTCGAGGATCATGAAGATCCCGTTGAGGAAGTCCTTGACCAGATTCTGGGCACCGAAGCCGAGCGCGACCCCCACGATGCCCGCGCCGGTGAGGACCGGTCCGAGGTTCACCCCCAGCTCGCTGAGCACCGTCGTGACCGCGATGCCGAAGATCACGATCGACGAGACGGAGCGCAGGACACTGCCGATCGTCTCGGCCCGCTGGCGCCGGCGTTCGGCAGCGGCTGCCGGTGTCATGTCGACCAGCCGCTGGCGCAGTGCCTCCGGCACGGCCGGTCGCAGGACGGCCCGGCTCACCACGTTCTGGATGGCCCGGTGCACGAGCGCCCGCAGCACCAGGGCCAGCACCACCACCACCGCGATGCGCAGCGAGGCCGCCACCCACTCCGCGGTCCAGAACGCCGCGTTCTTCGCCGTCTCGCCCAGCGGCGCGTCGAAGAAGGAGGAGGGGGTCGGCTGCGGCGTCACGGCCTGCGCCCAGGCCTCGGGCAGTGCGGCGGGTCGGAAGGACATGCCCTCGACCCTAGGAGGCCCCCCGCCCGGCGTACCTCGTGGCGGAACCCGGCCGCGTCGGTCATGCTCCTCCCCGGAGGAGGACGCATGGCCGGTACGGAGAGCTCGGCACTCGTGCTGAACGCGACCTACGAGCCGCTGTGCGTGGTGTCCGGCCGGCGGGCCGCTGTGCTGGTCCTGACCGCCAAGGCGGTTCCGGTCGCGGTGGGCGAGGACGTGCTGCACAGCGCCCGTACCGCGATCCCGGTGCCGTCGGTGGTCCGGCTGGCCCGGTACGTGCGGGTGCCGTACCGCTCCACCGTCCCGCTGACCCGCAAGGCGGTCTTCGCCCGCGACGGGGGCCGGTGCGTCTACTGCGGCGCCCCGGCGACGAGCCTGGACCACGTGGTGCCCAAGAGCCGCGGCGGCGCGCACACCTGGGAGAACGTCGTGTCGGCGTGCGGCCGGTGCAACCACGTGAAGGCCGACCGCGGCATCGCCGAGCTCGGCTGGCGGCTGCGCTGCTCTCCGCGGGCGCCCAATGGCGCGGCCTGGCGGGTCGTGGGTGCGCGCCGGCTGGACCCGCGCTGGGCGCCTTATCTCGACGGGGTTCAGGTGCCCGAGCCAGCGCTGGAGGAGCCGGCCTGACGCGCACTACGGTGCGCCGATGACGTCCCCGCACGACCTGACCACGCTCGAGCAGGCCGCGGCCGTCCGCAGGCGGGAGATCTCGTCCGCAGAACTCGTCGAGCACTACGCCACCCGCATCGCCGCACACGACGCGACCGTCGGCGCCTTCGTCACGCTCACGCTCGACAGCGCCCGGATGCAGGCGGCGGCGGCCGACGCCGCCGTCGCCGCGGGCGAGGACCTGCCGCCGCTGCACGGCGTGCCGATCGGCATCAAGGACCTCAACCTGACCGCGGGAGTGCCGACCAAGCTGGGTTCACCGGTCTTCGCCGATCTCGTCCCGCCGGTGTCGGAGTTCGTCGTCGAGAAGCTGCGCGCCGCGGGGACGATCAGCCTGGGCAAGACCAACACACCGGAGTTCGGCCTGCCCTGCTACACCGAGCCGGAGGTCGCCCCGCCGGCCCGTACCCCGTGGGACCTGTCCCGCTCGGCCGGCGGCTCCAGCGGCGGGGCGGCGGCGGCGGTCGCCGCCGGGCTGCTGCCGTTCGCGCAGGGCAGCGACGGCGGTGGCTCGATCCGCATCCCGGCCAGCGTGTGCGGCCTGTTCGGCCTCAAACCCTCCCGCGGCCGGATCAGCAACGGCCCGCTCGTCGGCGACATCACCGGGCTGGCCACCCACGGGCCGCTGGCCCGCACCGTCCGCGACGCGGCGGCGCTGCTCGACGCGATGGCCGGGCCGATGCCGGGCGATCCGCACTGGGCGCCGCCGCCGGTCACCAGCTTCCTGTCGTCCTGCGAGGAGGAGACGCGGCGGCTGCGGGTCGGCCGCTACTGCGACAACGGCCTGCTCAGCCTCGGCCTGCACCCGCAGTGCCGGCAGGCGTGGGAGGACGCGAGCACCCTGCTGGTCGAGCTGGGCCATGAGGTGGAGGACATACCCGCGCCGTTCGGCCCGTCGCTCGTGCCCTCGTTCGAGACGGTCTGGTCGGTCAGCGCCGCGGGTCTCGCGGTCGACCCGGCGCGCGAGGGCGAGCTGCGGCCGCTGACGCAGTGGCTGCGAAAGCGTGGCCGGCAGACGACCGCGACGCAGTTCACCGCGGCCCTGGGGGCGATGCAGCTGGCGAGCCGCACGGCGATCGCGGCCACCGCGGCGTACGACGTGGTGCTGACGCCGACGCTGGCGCAGCTGCCGGCGCCGATCGGGTGGTTCCGCGAGGCGGGGGATGCCCGCGCGGAATTCGACCGGATGATCGGCTGGACGCCGTTCACCGCCGTCTACAACACCAGCGGGCAGCCGGCCGTCAGCCTGCCGCTGCACTGGACACCGGACGGCCTGCCCGTCGGGGTGATGCTGGTCGGCCGGCCGGCTGACGAGGCGACCCTGCTGAGGGTGTCGGCCCAGCTGGAACAGGCCCGGCCCTGGCGGCAGCGGCAGCCGCCCCTCTGGTGAGCCCGTCCCTCTGGTGAGTCGGCCCCTCTGGTGAGTCGGTCCAGCGGGCGAGTGAGACCGGCTGGTGCGGGAAAGGTGCGCGGGATGACCCCCGACCTGGAGCAGCTCGCGCGGGCGCACGGCGTCGCCACCAGCTACCAGGACTGGGTGGGCCGGCGGGTCGAGGTCCCGGCGACGTCCGTCGTCGCCGCGCTGTCCGCCCTCGGCGTCGATGCCTCCGGCCCGCAGGCCGTCGCCGCGGCGCTGGCGGATGCCGAGGCGGCGCCCTGGGGCCGGCTGCTCCCGCCGTCGGTGGTCCTGCGGGGCGGCGCCGGGCAGGTGGTGCTGCACGTCGACGAGGACGCCGACGTGCTGCTCGAGGTCGAGCTGGAGGACGGTACGACGCGGGTCGTGCCGGTTCCGGCGACGGTGACGGCCAGGCGCGGCGGGCAGGTACGCCGGTCGGTCCCGCTCACCGGCCTGCCCCTCGGGTGGCACACGCTGCGTGCGGCCGCCGGCGCCGTACGCGCCGAGGCGGTGCTGTGCGTGGCGCCGGGCCGCCTGCAGCTGCCGGCGGCGCTCGGCCGGACCTGGGGCTGGATGGTGCAGCTGTACAGCCTGCGCAGTGCGCAGTCCTGGGCGATGGGTGACTACGCCGACCTGCGCACCGTTCTGCAGCGCTCGGCCGCCGACGGCGCCGGTGCGGTGCTGCTCAACCCGCTGCACGCCGAGACGCCCGTCGTGCCGATCCACCCCTCGCCGTACTCCCCGTCCAGCCGGCGGTTCCGGTCGGCGGTCTTCCTGCACGTCGAGGACGTCCCCGAGTACACCGCCGCACCGGCCGACGTACGCACGGCGGTCGACGCGCTCCGCCCGGCCGCCGAGCCGGACCGCATCCCGCGCGACCCGGTCTGGCGGGCCAAGCTGGCCGCGCTGGAGCTGCTGTGGCCGCTGCACCGGGCCGAGGATTTGGCCGCCTGGCGGGAGCAGCAGGGTCGGCCGCTGGAGGAGTTCGCACTGTTCTGCGCGCTGGCCGAGGAACACGGGACTCCGTGGCAGCAGTGGCCGGAGCAGCTGCGCCGGCCGGACTCGGCCGCCGTGGCCGCAGCCGGCCGCGAGCACGCGGAGCGGGTCGCCTTCTGGTGCTGGGTGCAGCTGCTGGTCGACGAGCAGCTGGCCGGCCTCGGAGCCGGGCTGGCCGTCGGCGTGATCCACGACCTTGCGGTCGGTGTCGACGCCGGCGGCGCGGACGCCTGGGCGCTGCAGGACGCGCTGGCGCTGGGCACCACGGTCGGCGCCCCACCCGACTCCTTCAACCAGCAGGGTCAGGACTGGGGCCTGCCGCCGTGGCGCCCGGACCGGCTTGCCGGGAGCGGCTACCTGCCGTTCCGCGACGTCGTACGCGGTGTGCTGCGGCACGCCGGCGGCCTGCGGATCGACCACGTCATGGGGCTGTTCCGGTTGTGGTGGGTGCCCCCGGGCTGCACCGCCGCCGAGGGCACCTACGTCGCGTACGACGCCGACGCGCTGCTCGGCGTCCTTGCGCTGGAGGCGCACCGGGTCGGTGCGCTGGTCGTCGGTGAGGACCTGGGCACCGTCGAGGACCGGGTCCGCGAGGCGCTGGACGAGACCGGTGTGCTCGGCAGCGCCGTGCTGTGGTTCCAGACACAGGACGGCGACGTCTCGCCGCCGTCGCAGTGGCGCCCGCTGGCGCTGGCCAGCGTCACCACACACGACCTGCCGACGGCCGCGGGCTTCCTGGCCGCCGAGCACGTGCGCGTACGCGACGAGCTCGGCCAGCTCGGCGTCCCCGTCGAGCAGGAGCAGGCGCGGGCGCGGGCCGAGCGCGAAGCGCTGACGGCGATGCTGACCGCCACGGGTCTGCTGGACGCGCACGACGGCGACCTGGTGCTGGCGATGCACGCGGCGCTCGCGGCCTCGCCGTGCCGGGTCGTGCTGGCCGCCCTGGGGGACGCGGTCGGCGACCTACGCCAGCCGAACCTGCCGGGCACCGTCGAGGAGTACCCCAACTGGCGGCTTCCGCTCGCCGACGGCTCCGGCCGGCCGCTCGCGCTCGAGCAGCTGCTCGAGCACCCCGGCGTACGGCGGCTGTCCGCGCTGCTCGCCGAGGGCACGGGCGGCGCGTCAGGAGGGGTTCGATAGCCTGCTCGGACCGACCCCCGCCCGTCCCGTGAGGAGCCCGTGAGCAGCCCACGACTGCGCGTCTGCCTGCTGGCGGCCGCGACCGCCGCCGCGCTGACGGCCTGCGGAGGCAGCCAGTCTGCCCGCACCAACACGCTCGGCTATCCCGACGGTGTCGCGCCGGCCGAGGGCGTCACCCTGCTGGAGGCCCTGGCGCTCTACGTGCTCCTCCCGGCGCTCATCCTGTTCGTGGTCGCCGGGCTCGTGTGGCTGCCGGGAATGGCCCGCGCCAGCCGCTACCGGCCCGGCCGTGGCTGGACTGCGCCGCCACTGTGGTTCGGCGGACCTCCGGATCCGGCCGCCGCGGTGGAGCAGGCGGAGGTCGGGGAGATGACAAGGGGTGGCGCACGTGGCGACTGGTGACGGGCTGGACGCGCGCCAGCAGGAACGGATCGGCACCGCCGTCGAGCGGGTGCGCGCGGAGAACGCACTCGACCTGTCCGTGCTCGTCGGTGACCTCGAGCTGGACGACCTCTCGAACTTCCGCGCCGCCTGCGAGCGGCTGCACGCCGCGCTCGGCGACCGCAGCCCCTCCGCGGTGCTGATCGTCGTCGCACCCGGCCAGCGCCGGGTCGAGGTCGTGACCGGCCCGGTGGTGCGCCGTCGGGTGCCGGACCGGGTGTGTGCCCTTGCGGTGCTGTCGATGACCAGCGCCTTCCGCGGCGGTGACCTCGTCGGCGGCATCGCCGACGGGATCCGCCAGATCACCGACGCCGCCCGCCCGCGCCCCCCCCCGGAACCC
>JBBDWV010000051.1:18875-75309 GCA_040902655.1 Mycobacteriales bacterium | reverse complement strand
CGGCCGGCGCACCGCCGTGTCGCCGGCCGACGAGAAGCGCGCCGACCTCGCCGTGGGCAGCTCGCCGGCCCACGGCACCGCCGGCGTCCACTAGCTAGCCCCTGCGTCCTGCTGTGCGCCGCCTGCGCCGCTCCGCTGAGCATGACGCAATGCGCAGAAGAGATCAGCCGGCGGCGGCGTCTCGCTCCCGCGCCCGCAGGGACCGCACCACGCCGTCACGACCCTCGAGCAGCAGGCGCGCGAGCGCCGGCGGCACGTCGCCCGCGGCCAGGTAGGCATCCGTGCGTTCCACCACGGCAGGCGAGACCAGCAGCGAGGGGTAGAGGCCGACGACGATGTTCTGCGCCATCTCCGCGGTACGCGTCTCCCAGACGGCGCCGACCACCTCGAAGTAGGGCTCGACGAACCGCTCCAGCAGCGGCAGCTGCTCGGCCGACCAGAAGCCGCCGATGACCGCCGACTGCACCGCGTTGGGGACGCTGTCGTCCTCGACGGCCAGCCGCCAGGCCTCGTCCTTGGCCGCGGCGGTCGGTCGCGCCGCCCGGGCCGTCGCGGCGTGCCGCTGGCCGGCCGCCGTTGCGTCGCGGGCCAGCTCGGCGTCGATCGCGGCGTCGCCGGCCCGGCCGAGCACGACCAGGCGGTGCAGCAGGTGCCAGCGCAGGTCGGTGTCGACGTCCAGGCCGGGGAGCGAGGCGGAGCCGTCGCGCAGGCCGCTCAGCAGCGCCAGGTGCGGGTCGGACGAGGCGACGGCGGCCAGCGCCCGGACCCAGGCCAGTTGCAGGTCACTTCCCGGTACTGCCGAGAGCAGTGCATCTGCTGCCGCAGCGGCCAGCAGGGCCCGGCCGACCGGGGCCCACGCCGGGTCGGCGAACAGCGTCAGCGCCGACTGCGCCTGGCGCAGCAGCGACTGCACGACGCCGATGTCGCCCTCCCGGCCGATGCCGGCCAGCACCGTCGCCAGGAAGTTGCGGGCAGGCATCTCGGCGTCCCGCGTCATGTCCCACATCGCCGCCCACGCCAGCGCGCGCGGCAGCGACTCCTCGACGTCGCCCACGTGCCCGGTCAGGGTGGCGAGCGATCGGTCGTCGAGCCGGATCTTGGCGTAGGTCAGGTCGTCGTCGTTGACCAGGACGAGATCTGGCTGCCGGCACCCCACGAGCGCGGGCACCTCGGTCTTCGCGCCCACCACGTCGAGTTCCTCGCGGCAGGTGCGTACGAGGCGGCCGCCGACGAGGTCGTAGAGGCCGACGGCGACCCGGTGCGAGCGCAGCGTCGGCCACTCCTCCGGCGCCTCCTGCTGCACCGCGAACGCGGTGAAGACGCCGTCGCCGTCGGTCTCGAAGGCGGCGCGCAACGTGTTCACGCCCGCCGTCCGGAGCCACTGCGCGGACCAGTCGGTCAGGTCCCGGCCACTGGCCTGCTCGAGCGCGCCGAGCAGGTCGGCGAGCACGGTGTTGTCGTACTCGTGCGTCGGGAAGTAGGTCTGCAGCGCAGCCATGAACGCGTCCTGGCCGACCCACGCGACGAGCTGCTTGAGCACCGAAGCGCCCTTGGCATAGGTGATCCCGTCGAAGTTGACCTTCACGGCCTCGATGTCGGCGATGTCGGCGGAGATCGGGTGCGTCGAGGGGAGCTGGTCCTGCCGGTACGCCCAGGTCTTCTCCGTGTTGGCGAAGGTCGTCCAGCCGCGCGTGTAGCGGGTCGCCTCGACCATGCACAGCACCGACATGTAGGTGGCGAAGGACTCGTTGAGCCACAGGTCGTCCCACCAGCGCATGGTCACCAGGTCGCCGAACCACATGTGGGCCATCTCGTGCAGCACCGTCTCGGCCCGCCGCTCGTACGCCGCGTCGGTCACCTTGGAGCGGAAGACGTAGTCCTCGAGGAAGGTGACGCACCCGGCGTTCTCCATCGCGCCGGCATTGAACTCCGGCACGAACAGCTGGTCGTACTTGCCGAACGGATAGCGGTAGCCGAAGACCCGGTGGTAGAAGTCGAAGCCCTGCTTGGTGACCGTGAACAGGTCGTCGGGGTCGAGGTGCTGCGCCAGCGAACGGCGGCAGTAGATCCCCAGTGAGATCCCGTCGTGCTCGTCGTGCACGGAGGCGTACGGCCCTGCCACCAAAGCCGTGATGTACGTCGACATCCGGGGCGTCTCGGCGAAAATCCACCGGCCGGTCTCGCCCTCGGCCGGCCGGTCGACCACGGCGCCGTTGCTCACGCAGACCCAGTCACCGGCGGCCTGCACCGCCAGGCGGAACGTCGCCTTGAGGTCGGGCTGGTCGAAGCAGGCGTACATCCGGTGCGCGTCGAAGGTCTCGAACTGCGTGTAGAGGTAGACCGAGGAGTCCACCGGGTCGACGAAGCGGTGGACCCCCTCGCCCGTGCGCATGTAGGCAGCGTCGGCCTCGACGACCACCTCGTTGTCGGCGGCGAGCCCGGTCAGCGCGATCCGGTTGCCGTCGAAGGCCGCGGCGGCAAGCGGCTCGCCGTTGAGGGTGATCGAGCGGACGGTCGGTGCCGTGAGGTCCAGGTGCGTGGCGGCGCCGGGTTGCGCACAGCGGAAGCGGACCGTCGAGGTGCTGCGGAAGGTGCCCTCACCCGGCGCACCCGCGCCGTCGGTCAGGTCCAGTTCCACGTCGTACGAGGAGACGGTCAGCAGGCGGGCGCGCTGGGCGGCCTCGTCCCGCGTGAGGTTGTTCGGGGTGCCGGTCACACTCCCGAGTCTTCCACGCACCCCGGCCGGGTCCGGGGGGCGCGGTCACGGCCCGGCGTCCGGAGGTGCCCCCTGAACCGGCCCCCTCGTTTGCGCATGCAAGGATGGAGTGCATGACTGACGACACCACCCGCATCGACTTCTGGTTCGACCCGCTGTGCCCGTGGGCGTGGATCACCTCCCGCTGGATGCTGGAGGTGGAGAAGGTCCGCCCCGTGTCGGTGTCCTGGCACGTCATGAGCCTGTCGGTCCTCAACCACGGCCGCGACCTGCCCGAGGACTACCTCGAGACGATGAAGCTGGGCTGGGGACCCGTGCGTGTCTGCATCGCGGCACAGCAGGCCGGCCACGACCTGCTCCCGCTCTACGAGGCCTACGGCGAGCGGATCCACCACCGCAAGGTGGAGCTGTCCGACCCCTTCCTGCACGAGAGCGCACTGGAGGCAGCCGGTTACCCGGTCGAGCTGGCCAAGGCCGCCGGCGACGCGTCCTGTGATGCGGCGCTCGAGGAGAGCCATCACCGCGGCATGAACCCGGTCGGCATGGACGTCGGGACCCCAGTGATCCACGTCGAGGGAGTCGCCTTCTTCGGTCCGGTGCTCTCGCGGATCCCGCGCGGCGAGGAGGCCGGCCGGGTCTGGGACGGTGCGCGGCTGCTCGCCGCGTTCCCGCACTTCTACGAGCTCAAGCGGACCCGCACGGAAGGTCCGCAGTTCGACTGATCGCGCCGCACGTACTGTCGAGGATCCAGTCTTCGACCCCCGGGAGCGGCAGTGCAGGGCAAGGACGTGTTCTTCCTCGACGGTCAGTGGGTGCCGGCCACCGGCCGTGCGCCGATCCCCGTCGTCAACCCCGCCACGGAGGAGCAGGTCTCCGCTGTCCCGGCCGGTGCGCAGGAGGACGTCGACCGCGCGGTCGACGCCGCTCGCGCCGCGTTCCCGGGCTGGGCGGCCAGCACGCCGGCGGACCGGGCCGCGCTGCTGGCCGCGGCCGCCGACGCGCTCGAGGCGCGCACCGACGAGGTCGCCGCTCTCATCACGAGCGAGATGGGCACGCCGCTCGGCTTCAGCAAGGCGGTGCAGGTCGGCAACCCTGTGAAGGTTCTCCGGTCCTACGCCGAGATCCTCGGCGGCTACGCGTTCGAGCAGCAGATCGCCAACTCGTTGGTGGTCAAGGAGCCGATCGGTGTGGTCGGCGCGATCACCCCGTGGAACTACCCGCTGCACCAGGTCGTGGCGAAGGTCGCCGCGGCGCTCGCCGCCGGCTGCACCGTGGTCCTCAAGCCGTCCGAGGTCGCGCCGCTGTCCGCCTACGCGCTGGCCGAGGTCTTCGAGCAGGTCGGCCTGCCGGCAGGCGTCTTCAACCTGGTCACCGGCCTCGGCCCGGTCGTGGGTGAGGCGATCGCCGCGCACCCCGACGTGGACATGGTCTCTTTCACCGGCTCCACCACCGCCGGCAAGCGCGTCATGGCGGTCGCCGCCGGCACCGTCAAGAAGGTCTCGCTGGAGCTCGGCGGCAAGAGCGCCTTCCTCGTGCTCGACGATGCCGACCTCGGCAAGGCCGTCAAGGTGGGGCTGGCCAACTGCTTCATCAACGGCGGCCAGACCTGCACCGCCTGGACCCGGATGCTGGTGCCGGCGGGGCAGTACGACGAGGTGCTCGAGCTGATCCGTGCGGCCGCCGCGAAGTACCCGGTCGGTGAGCCGCTGGCCGAGGGGACCCGGATCGGGCCGCTGGCCAGCGCCACGCAGTACGAGAAGGTGGTCGGCTACATCGAGCAGGCCGTGGCCGACGGCGCGACGGTCGTGGTCGGCGGTCCCGAGCGGCCCGAGGGGCTGGAGCGCGGCTTCTACGTCCAGCCGACGGTGCTCGCCGGCGTCACTCCCGGCTCCCGGATCGAGCAGGAGGAGGTCTTCGGGCCGGTCCTCGCGGTGATCCCGTACGCCGACGAGGACGAGGCCGTCGACATCGCCAACGGCACGCCGTACGGGCTCTCCGGCGGGGTGTTCTCCGGCGACCAGGAGCGGGCGGTCGCGGTGGCCCGGCGGATGCGTACCGGGATGGTGGACGTCAACGGTGGGCGCTTCAACCCGCTCGCGCCGTTCGGCGGCTACAAGCAGAGCGGCAACGGTCGCGAGCTGGGGGAGTACGGCCTCGAGGAGTTCCTGGAGGTCAAGTCGCTGCAGCTGTGACCTGGTGGGGCAGACTGCCGGCCATGCGTGTGCACCTGGGATCCGACCATGCCGGCTTCGAGCTCAAGCTGGTGATCGCCGCTCACCTGGCCGGGCTGGGCCATGAGCTGGTCGATCACGGCCCGGCGGAGTACGACGCCGACGATGACTACCCGACCTACGTGCTGCGGGCCGCCGAGGCGACGGCCGCCGAGCCGGGCAGCCTCGGCGTGGTGATCGGCGGCTCGGGCAACGGCGAGGCGATCGCCGCGAACAAGGTCAGGGGCGTGCGCTGCGCGCTGGCCTGGAGCACCGGGATCGCGCAGCTCGCCCGCGAGCACAACGACGCCAACGTCGTCAGCCTGGGGGCCCGGATGCACGACGAGGCGACCGCGCTGGGTATCCTCGAGACCTTCCTGTCGACCGGGTACAGCGACGAGCAGCGGCACGCCCGCCGCATCGCCATGCTGACGGAGTACGAGACGACGGGCGCACTCCCGCCGCTGTAGCCGGGCCCTTCCGGGCTGAAGTCGACCCGGGCCGCTGTGCCGCCGGGATAGGTTCACCGCGATGACCATCACAACGGTGCAGCGCCGGCCGCACGTCCTCGGCGGCGTGTGGACGGTGGCGCTGGCCCTGCCCCGCTCCGTCACCCGGCTGCGCCACGATCCCCCCCCCGAGCGGCTGGCGCTGCTCGGCCTGGTGGTCCTCTCGGTGCTGGTGGTCGCTGCGGGCCGGTTGCTCGGCCCGAGCCTGGTCCCGCCCGGCGTCCAGATCCTGCCGCTGCTCGGAGGGGGCCTGCTGCTCGGCCCGACGACGATGCGGGTGCTCCTGGCGGTGGTGGCGCTGTGCCTGGCCTATGACGTGGCGACCCTGGGCGTGGAGGTCGTGCGGCTGGGGGCCCTGGTCACCGTCCTGCTCACCGGAGTGGTCGCGCACGAGTTCACCCGCTCCCGGCAGGAGACCGGGCTGGCGGGCTCGACCGGTGACACCTTCCTGGTGGATCTGCGCGAGCGGCTGCAGCGGCAGGGCCAGCTACCGCCGCTGCTCCCGGGCTGGGCGGGTGAGGCGGTGATCCGGCCGGCCGGCGGGGCGCCGTTCGCCGGCGACTTCGTGGTCAGCTCGCTGACCGACTGCGGCCGGACCCTCGAGCTCGCGCTGGTGGACGTCTCGGGCAAGGGCATCGAGGCCGGCACCCGGTCCCTGCTGCTCTCCGGAGCACTCGGCGGGCTGCTGGGCTCGCTGCGGCCGGAGGAGTTCCTGCCGGCGGGCAACCGCTACCTGCACCGGCAGGCCTGGGACGAGGGCTTCGCCACCGCCGTGCACCTCGTGCTCGACCTCGAGACCGGCGCCTTCGTCGTCGAGTCGGCCGGGCACCCGCCGGTCGCGCATTTCGACGCCGGCAGCGGGCGCTGGCGCCTGCTGAGCGCGGAGGGCCTCGCGCTCGGGCTCGTGCCGGCCGTGACCTACGTCGGGGAGAGCGGCCGGCTCGGCCCGGGAGATGCGCTGCTGCTCTACACCGACGGCCTCGTCGAGATCCCCGGCCGCGACCTGGACGTGGGCATCGACAAGCTGCTCGGTGAGGCCGAGCGGCTGGTGCCGCAGGGCTTCACCGGCGGGGCCGACGTGCTGGTCCGGCGGGTGGCGAGCGGCGGCAGCGACGACCGGGGTCTCGTGCTGCTCTGGCGCACCCGCTGAGCCGGTGCGTCCGGTCCGCCGGCGCGGGACCGCTCCCACCTGGGACGCAATGCCCTCAGCGGTGGGCGAGGCGGGCGACCGGGCGGCGGTCGTGGCTCAGCCGGACGGGGCGGTCCCGCAGGGAGGCAACCGCCCGCAGGTAGTCCGACCGCCGGACCAGCACCTGCCCGAGGCCGGCCAGATGCCCGGTCTCCTCCTGGGTGTCGATCAGCCGGCAGCCGGCCTCGAGGACGCGGGAGCACAGCTCGACCAGCGCCACCTTCGAGGCGTCGGTCTCGCGGTGGAACATCGACTCGCCGCAGAACACCGAGCCGACCAGCACGCCGTACAGCCCGCCGACCAGCCGGTCGCCGTCCCAGACCTCGACGCTGTGGGCGCCGCCCGCGCGGTGCAGCTCGCCGTACCCCTGGCGCATCCGGTCGGTGATCCAGGTCCCCTCGACCCGGACGGCGCAGCCCGCCACCACCTGGTCGAACGCGGCGTCCACCGTCGCCTCCCAGCCGCAGCGGCGCAGCCGGGCGCGCAGCGACCTGCGGACCACCACCTCGTCCGCCAGCAGCACCGCGCGGGGGTCCGGCGAGCACCAGGGGATCAGCGCGTCCTCGCCGGGCAGCTGCGGCACGACGCCGCGGCGCACCAGCCGGCGGGCCGAGCGCTGCAGGCTCTGCTCGTTCTCCCCGGACGACGGCCAGGGAAAGACGCCCGCACGGTAGGCCGAGAGCAGCGTAGCCGCGTCCAGGGTCCCGCCGAGCGCGATGAGGCTGTGCGGCGCTCCCGCGACGTCGAGGTCCGCGAACGGGTCGGCGTACGGGGCGGCCATCCCGCCCAGGCTATCGGCTCCGGACGCTGCGTCCCCGGCCGCAGGAGGAGCCGGCGGGGCGTAAAGCCTCCCTACCCGTCCGGCCGAGCCATACGCTCCTGTCAGCCGCGCCCACGTCCTGGCGCCGAGCCGACCTCCGGAGGGTCCATGCCGACCGAGACGCTGCCCGAGCACTCCGCCGCCCACCCCCGGGAGCGGGACCTGCTCGACCTGCTGGACGTCCTGTCGGCACTGTGCGACGGCAACTTCGCGGCCCGTGCCGAGCCCCGCGACGGCCTGGCCGGACAGGTCGTGGAACGGGTCAACCACCTCGCCGGACTGCAGGAGCGCCGCACCCGCGAGCTGGTCCGGGCCAGCCGGGTCATCGGCCGCGAAGGCCGGATGACCGAGCGGCTGGACGAGGTCGGCGCCGAGGGTGACTGGTCCACGGGCGCAGCGGCCGTCAACAGTCTGATCGACGATCTCGTCCGACCGACCACCGAGGTGGCGCGCGTCATCGCCGCCGTGGCCGAGGGAGACCTGTCGCAGCAGATGGCGCTGGACATCGCCGGGCAGCCGGTCAAGGGGGAGTTCCTGCGCATCGGCGCCACCGTCAACACCATGGTCGACCAGCTGTCCTCCTTCGCCGACGAGGTGACCCGGGTCGCCCGCGAGGTCGGTACGGAGGGCAAGCTCGGCGGCCAGGCGCAGGTGCGTGGGGTGTCCGGCGTCTGGCGCGACCTCACCGAGTCGGTGAACTCGATGGCCGGCAACCTGACCAGCCAGGTCCGCAACATCGCCCAGGTCACCACCGCGGTCGCGCAGGGCGACCTCTCCCAGAAGATCACGGTCGACGCCCGGGGGGAGATCCTCGAGCTGAAGTCGACCGTCAACACGATGGTCGACCAGCTGAGTTCGTTCGCCGACGAGGTGACCCGGGTTGCCCGTGAGGTCGGTACGGAGGGCAAGCTCGGCGGCCAGGCGCAGGTGCGCGGGGTGTCCGGCGTCTGGCGCGACCTCACCGACTCGGTGAACTCGATGGCCGTCAACCTCACCGACCAGGTCCGCAACATTGCCCATGTCGCCACCGCGGTCGCCCGCGGCGACCTGAGCCAGAAGATCACGGTCGACGCCAAGGGGGAGGTCGCGGCGCTCGCGCAGACGCTCAACACGATGGTCGACCAGCTGTCCTCCTTCGCCGACGAGGTGACCCGGGTCGCCCGCGAGGTCGGCACGGAGGGCAAGCTGGGCGGCCAGGCGGCGGTCCCCGGCGTCGGCGGCACGTGGAAGGACCTCACCGACTCGGTGAACTCGATGGCCGGCAACCTCACCAGCCAGGTCCGCAACATCGCGCAGATCGTCACCGCCGTCGCCCGCGGCGACCTCAGCCAGAAGATCACCGTCGACGCGGCCGGCGAGGTCGCGGCGCTGGCCGACACGATCAACAGCCTGACCGACACGCTCGAGCTGTTCGCCGAGCAGGTCACCACGGTCGCCCGCGAGGTCGGCACCGAAGGCAAGCTCGGCGGGCAGGCCGAGGTGCCGGGCGTGGCGGGCACCTGGAAGGACCTGACCGACAACGTCAACTCCATGGCGAGCAACCTCACGGCACAGGTGCGTGACATCGCGCAGGTCACCACCGCGGTGGCTCGCGGCGACCTCTCGCAGAAGGTCTCGGTGGACGTCAAGGGCGAGACGCTCGAGCTGAAGTCGACGATCAACACGATGGTGGACCAGCTGAGCTCGTTCGCCGACGAGGTGACGCGGGTGGCCCGCGAGGTCGGTACGGAGGGCAACCTCGGCGGGCAGGCCCAGGTCAGGGGGGTGTCCGGCACCTGGAAGGACCTGACCGAGAACGTCAACTCGATGGCGTCCAACCTGACCAGTCAGGTCCGCAACATCGCCCAGGTCGCCACCGCCGTCGCCAGGGGCGACCTGAGCCAGAAGATCACTGTCGACGCCCGCGGTGAGATCGCGACGCTCGCCGAGACGATCAACACGATGGTGGATCAGCTGAGCTCGTTCGCCGACGAGGTGACCCGGGTGGCCCGTGAGGTCGGTACGGAGGGCAACCTCGGCGGGCAGGCCCAGGTCAAGGGGGTGTCGGGCACCTGGCGAGACCTCACCGAGAACGTCAACTTCATGGCCGGCAACCTGACCAGCCAGGTCCGCAACATCGCCCAGGTCACCACGGCCGTCGCGCAGGGCGACCTGTCGCAGAAGATCACGGTCGACGCCAAGGGCGAGGTGGCCGCGCTCGCCAAGACCATCAACACGATGGTGGACCAGCTGAGCTCGTTCGCCGACGAGGTGACCCGGGTGGCCCGCGAGGTCGGCACGGAGGGGCGGCTCGGCGGTCAGGCGCAGGTGAAGGGGGTGTCCGGCACCTGGCGTGACCTGACCGACAACGTGAACTCGATGGCGGCCAACCTGACCGGCCAGGTCCGCAACATCGCCTCGGTCGCCACCGCCGTCGCCAGGGGCGACCTGAGCCAGAAGATCACGGTCGACGCGCAGGGCGAGATCCTCGAGCTGAAGAACGTGGTCAACACGATGGTGGACCAGCTGAGCTCGTTCGCCGACGAGGTGACCCGGGTGGCCCGCGAGGTCGGCACGGAGGGGCGGCTCGGCGGTCAGGCGCAGGTGCAGGGCGTGTCCGGCACCTGGCGTGACCTGACCGACAACGTCAACTACATGGCCTCCAACCTGACCGGCCAGGTCCGCAACATCGCGCTCGTCACGACCGCTGTCGCCCAGGGCGACCTGAGCCAGAAGATCACGGTCGACGCGCAGGGTGAGATCCTGGACCTCAAGAGCACCGTCAACACGATGGTCGACCAGCTGAGCTCGTTCGCCGCCGAGGTGACCCGCGTCGCCCGCGAGGTCGGCACCGAGGGCCAGCTGGGCGGCCAGGCGACCGTCGCCGGCGTCAGCGGCACCTGGCGGCACCTGACCGAGAACGTCAACCAGCTGGCCGGCAACCTGACCACCCAGGTGCGCGCCATCGCCGAGGTGTCCACCGCGGTGACCCGCGGGGACCTGACCCGATCGGTCAACGTCGAGGCGCAGGGCGAGGTCGCCGAACTCAAGGACAACATCAACCAGATGATCGCGAACCTGCGGTCGACCACCGAGATCAATGCGCAGCAGGACTGGCTCAAGAGCAACCTCGCCCGCATCGGTGGCCAGCTGCAGGGCCAGCGCGACCTCGACGCCGTCACCCAGATGATCATGAGCGAGGTCACGCCGGTCGTCGAGGCCGTGCAGGGAGCCTTCTACCTCGTGGACAGCCCCGAGGGCCGGATCAAGCTGCGGCGCGCGGCGTCGTACGGCGCCGAGTCGACCGAGGACGACCGCACCTTCTTCGCCGGAGAGGGGCTGGTCGGCCAGGCCGCGGTGGAGAAGAAGCCGATCCGCGTCCGGGACGTGCCGCCGGACCACCTGCGGGTCCGCTCCGGGCTCGGCGTCTCCACGCCGGCCGACCTGTTCGTGCTGCCCGTGTTGTTCGAGGAGCAGGTCCTCGGGGTCATCGAGCTGGCGTCGTTCAGCCGGTTCGACGAGGTGCACGCCGGCTTCCTCAGGCAGCTGGTCGAGACGATCGGCGTGGTCCTCAACACGATCATCGCCAACGTCCGCACCGAGGAGTTGCTCGCCCAGTCGCAGCGGCTGGCCAAGGAGCTGCAGGTCCAGTCGGTCGAGCTGCAGCGGACCAATGCCGAGCTCGAGGACAAGGCGCGGCTGCTCACCGAGCAGTCCAACGACCTGGAGATCAAGAACCGCGAGATCGAGATGGCTCGTCTGGGCCTGGAGGAGAAGGCCGAGCAGCTTGCCCTGTCCTCGCAGTACAAGTCGGAGTTCCTGGCCAACATGAGCCATGAGCTGCGCACTCCGCTGAACAGCCTGCTCATCCTGGCCGAGCTGCTCGCCGACAATCCGCAGGACAACCTGACGGACAAGCAGATCGAGTTCGCGCGCACCATCCACAACGCCGGCTCGGACCTGCTGGCGCTGATCAACGACATTCTCGACCTGTCCAAGGTGGAGGCGGGGAAGATGGACGTGCGACCGGCGCCGGTCGTGCTGTCCGAGGTCGGGGAATACGTCGGCGTCACCTTCGGCCCGCTGGTCGAGCAGCAGGGTCTCGAGCTGGTCGTCGAGTTCGAGGACGGCCTGCCGGCAACCATCGTCACCGACGAGCAGCGCCTGCAGCAGGTGCTGAAGAATCTGCTGTCCAACGCGCTGAAGTTCACCGAGGCCGGCAGCGTGCGACTGCGCGTACACCGGCCGCGGGCCGACCTGACCTTCACCACGCCCAGCCTCAGCGAGGCTGCGGGCGTGGTGGCCTTCAGCGTCTCCGACACCGGCATCGGTGTGCCGGGCGAGAAGCTGGAGCTGATCTTCGAGGCCTTCCAGCAGGCCGACGGCACCAACAGCCGCCGCTACGGCGGCACCGGTCTGGGGCTGTCGATCTCCCGCGAGATCGCCCGTCTGCTCGGAGGTGCCATCGAGGTCAGCAGCCAGACCGGCAAGGGCAGCACCTTCACGTTGTACGTTCCCGTGGAGCACCACTCTCCGGTCGACGGGCAGCCGGCGCTCTCCGGCGACGACGTGCAGGGAGAGCTCCCGCAGACGCCGATGATCACCCAGGAGCCGCTGGTGCCGCAGCAGGTCGACCCACTGCCGCCGGGAGCCGAACCGCTGCAGGGCGCGACGGTGCTGGTGGTCGACGACGACGTCCGGAACGTCTTCGCCCTGACCAGCGCGCTCGAGCTGCACGGGATGCAGGTGCTCTACGCCGACAACGGCGCCGACGGCATCGCGCTGCTCGGACAGCGCCCGGACGTCGACCTGGTCCTGATGGACGTCATGATGCCGGGCATGGACGGTAACGAGGCCACCGCGCGGATCCGCAGGATGCCCGAGTACGACGGGCTGCCGATCGTCTTCCTCACGGCGAAGGCGATGCCGGGCGACCGGGACCGGAGCCTGGCCGCCGGAGCGTCGGAGTACGTCACCAAGCCGGTCGACCTGGAGCGGCTGCTGACCGTGATGCGCTCCTGGTTGGCGCCGCGGAGTACGGAGCGCCCCTGATGGCCGGCCGCTCCGCGAAGATCCTGCTGGTGGACGACCGGCCGGAGAACCTCCTGGCGCTCGAGGCGATCCTGCAGGGGCTGGGCCACGAGCTGCTCAAGGCCAACTCCGGGGAGGAGGCGCTCAAGCGCCTGCTCGTCGACGACGTCGCTCTGATGCTGCTCGACGTCCAGATGCCCGGCATGGACGGCTTCGAGACCGCCGCGCACGTCAAGCGGCGCGAGAAGACCCGCGACATCCCGATCCTGTTCCTGACCGCGATCGACGGTGAAGCGCACCAGGCCTTCCGCGGCTACGCCGCCGGTGCGGTCGACTACCTGGCCAAGCCGTTCGACCCGTGGGTCCTCAAGGCCAAGGTCGGCGTCTTCGTCGAGCTGTACGAGCGGCGCAGCGAGCTGGCCGCCCAGGCCGACGAGCTGCGCCGCCAGCTGGCCCGCTACGACGCGGCCGGGCTCGGGGAGCTGAGTGCCGCGGCCTGTGCGGCCGTCGAACGGGCCTGCGCGGCCGCACCCGACGGGGCCGACCTGACCGACGCGCTGCAGGAGGCGGCCGCCGCGGCGAGGGCGCTGAACCGGGCGGTGCTCGCCCTGCGCGCGGCGCCCGTCGGTTCGGAGCGGGGCCGGTGACCGCAGCCCTCACGACCCTGCCGGCGGAGGACCGTTCCCCCGCGGTGGCCCGCCGGGTGGTCCACGCGGCGCTGCTGGACGCCGGCCTCGAGGTGGTGCTCGACGACGCGCTGCTGCTGGTCACCGAGCTGGTCACCAACGCCGTCGTGCACGCCGGCACCGATTTCGTGCTGTCCGTCGACATCGGCGCCGGCACCGCCCGGATCGAGGTCCTGGACCACGGGCCGGGCACGTTGCCGATGCAGGGCGCGGACCCGGCCGACGGCACCCGCGAGGGAGGGCGGGGGATCTTCCTGCTCGACGCGCTGGCGCAGGAGTGGGGCACCCGGCACTTCTCCGGTGGGAAGTCGGTGTGGTTCGAGCTCGGCGTGGCCGACCGGGCCCTGCCGCGAGCGCTGCCGCGGGCGTTGCCGCTGCGCCCGGCGCCGCCCGGGGCGCCGGCGCCGCCGGTGGTCTCCTGGCTGCTCGGCCTCCCGGCCGACCTCGAGGAGCGGCTCAGCCCGACCCAGCTGCTGGGTGAGCTGCTGCACCGGCTCTGCGGTGCGATGGGGCTCCAGCAGGGCTGGCTGATCGCCGAGTCCGTCAGCGACGCCTCGTCCTGGTCGACGGTCGCGGCGCACGACGCCGGAACCCCGCCGCCGGAGGTGGAGCTGGTGCGTCGGCTCGCGCGGGACGGTGTCGACCAGGTGGTGACCGGCGGAGCGGGCCTGCTCGTCCTGCCGCTGCGTCGGCGTACCGGCGTCTTCGGTGCGCTCGTCGTCGGCGACGCCGGACAGCTGGACGAGACCGGGGTGGCGCTGGCCCGGCTGGTCGGCGACCGGATGGGCGTCGTCCTGCGCGACGACCGGGCGCACGCCGCATCGTTGCGCGACCGGGGGTCGCTGGCGCTGCTGGCCGAGGCGAGCGAGCTGTTCGCCGGCACACTCGACGTGACACTCGCGGTGACCCTGGCCGCCCAGCTCGTCGTGCCGCGCTTCGCCACCTGGTCGGCGGTCTACATCGGCGACGAGCACGGGCCCCGGCTGGCTGCGCTCGCCCATCGCGACGAGGCCGGGACGGCGAAGCTGCGGGACGTCCTCACCGAGGACGCCAGTCTCGCCCTGGCGCACGCGCTCGTGCGCGACCTCGACGACCGGCCGCTGCTCGTCCCGCCGCGCGACCTGCCCGCGTCGCTCGCCGGCACGGCAGGGGAGGTCCTCGCCGTGCCGCTGGTCGCCCGGCGGCGCCTGCTGGGGGTGCTGCTCGCCGGGCGGACACCCGGAGCCGGCTATGCCCGCGACGACCTCGGCCTGCTGCTCGACCTGGCCCGCCGCGCGGCATTGGCCGTCGACAACGCGCGGTTGTACGAGGAGCGGACTGCCATCGCGCAGGCGCTGCAGAGCTCGCTGCTGCCGCCGGAACTGCCGGACCTCCCCCACGTCGAGTTCGGCGCACGCTACGCCGCGGCCGGTGAGGGCAACGAGGTCGGCGGTGACTTCTACGACGTGTTCGAAGTTCCCGACGGCTGGGCCGTCGCGATCGGTGACGTCTGCGGCAAGGGCCCCGAGGCCGCCGCCATCACCGGACTGGCCCGCAACGTCCTGCGGCTGCTCGGCCGCGAGGGCACGCCGCCGCCGGAGGTGCTGCACCGGCTCAACGCGGCGATCCTCGACCTGGGCGAGCGCGGCCGCTTCTGCACGGCGACGATGGCCACCGTGCGGCCGGTGCAGGACGGGCTCGAGGTCTGCCTCTCCGCTGCGGGCCACCCGCCGCCCGTGCTCGTGCACCCCGACGGCCGCGCCTCGTTCGTCGGTACCAGCGGCAGCCTGCTCGGCGTCTTCCGCGAGGTCGAGGTGGCCGGCGACGACGTGCTCCTGGCCGCCGGCGACGCACTGGTCTTCTACACCGACGGCGTCACCGAGCGCCGCAGCGGCGACCGGATGTTCGCCGACGACAGCCTGCTCGCGCTGTGCGCCGCCGCGGCCGGTAGCTCCGCCGACGAACTCGCTGGTCGGCTCGAGCAGGCCGTCCGCGACTTCGGTGACGAGCCGTCCCGCGACGACCTCGCGGTGCTCGTGGTACGGGCGACCGGCGGCAGCGGAGGATCCGACCGGCCACCGCGCAGCCGGCCCCACTAGCGCCGCCGCAGCCCGTCGAGCGGCCACCAGGTCGGAGCCGCTCCCTCCGCGGCGGCCAGCAGGAGTACGGCGCTGGCCAGCAGTGCGCTCAGCACGGCGACGCCCGCCGCCGCGCTGGGGGTGGCGGTCACCAGCGCGCGGCGCAGCACCTGCCGGGTCCTTCGGTGTCCGCGCCGGGACAGGCAGCTGACCAGCGCCACGGTCGTCGCCGTCGCGGCCGTCAGTTCGGGCCGCTCCAGCCCGTTGAACGTCGGGTCCAGCAGCCACACCAGACCCGCCGGGACCGCGGCGACAGCGGCCAGCAGCGGCAGGCTGACCAGGGTGTCCAGCAGCGACGCCAGCAGGTGCCAGGGCGCGCCCAGTGCGGCGACGACCGGGTCGCGGCGCCGGTCGCCGCGCCGCTCGCGGCGCAGCGCCAGCCGGTCGGAGCTGCGGCCGGCGGCCCGCAGCAGCACCACCGCGGCGAAGGCGGTGGTCGCGGTCACCACCGGGGCCACCAGCGTGCCGGTGACCACGACCGCCAGCGCCGCCGTGCCGGTCGCGAGGAGTTGGGCAGAGCGGCCGGGGGACGGTACGGGTCGGCAGTCCTCCTCGTCCCACGGCACGAGCGGGTCCTGGTCGTACGGCGATTCCTCATCCGGCGACCTGCCGTACCCGCCGTGCTCGCGGGGCGACCCGGCGTAGGCGACCTGCCGAACGCCGGGCACGTCGAGCACCGCGGTCCGCAGCGGCTGCAGGCCGTCGCCCGCCAGCAGCGCCGTGGCGTCGACGTCGCGCGGCAGGTGCAGCGCGCTCGTCTCTGCCCGGGAGGCGCCGCCGAGTTCCCTGAGCAGGTCGGTCGCGCTCGGCCGGTAGCGGGCATCCGGGCGCATGGCCGCTTCGATCAGCGTCAGCAGCTCGTGCGGGAGCCCCTCGAGATCGGGCGACTCGTGCACGATCCGGTAGAGGACCACCTCAGGGCGACCGGTGCCGTACGGCGGGCGACCGGTCCCGGCCAGCGCCACGGTGGCGCCCCAGGCGTGCACGTCGACGGCCGGTGTCACCGGCAGGCCGCTCACCTGCTCCGGCGCGAGATAGCCCGGGGTACCGACCAGCAGGCCGCTGCGGGTCAGGGCGGTGACGTCGGCGGCGGTGGCCAGCCCGAGGTCGATGACCTGCGGCGAGCCGTCGAGGACCAGCACGTTTCCCGGGGTCAGGTCGCGGTGGACGACGCCGGCTCCGTGCAGCGTGGCCAAGGCGTCGGCCAGGCCGCGGGCGAGCTCATGCAGCGCGTCGCCGGTGAGCGGTCCGCGTGCCGTCACCAGCTCGTCGAGCCGCTCGCCCGGCACGAAACGCGTCACCAGGTAGGGCAGGTCGGCGTCGACGTCGGCGTCGAGCACCTCGACGACGTGCGGCCCGCGGACCCGCCGCAGCGCGTCGAGTTCGTGCCGGAAGCGCTGCCGCGCCACAACGTCGGCCACGCTGTCGCGGAGGATCTTCACGGCCACGGCCCGCTCGTCCGGCGAGACGCCGAGAAAGACGGTGCCCATGCCGCCCTGGCCGAGACGGCCGAGCAGGCGGTGCGGTCCGATGCTGACCGGGTCGTACGCCCGCAACGGGGTGAGCGGCACAGCGCCTCCCCTGGGCCGCCGGGTCCTGGAGGCCCGAGGCTAGCCCGCCGGGGTTGGTCGTTCCGCTGCGCGCCGCGCCGGCGATGGGCCACGATGGCGACGTGTCCGGCCCCTCCCACGACGACCTGCGGCGGCTCGCCGTCTGGTTGGCGCGTCGCCGTGAGGTGGACGAGATGATGGCGGTGCTGACGCAGTACGGCCCGACGGCCAGTGAGCGGGTCGCCAGCCACCTGGCGGCACTGGACGTGCTGCTGGACGCCGAACGCGAGGCCTACACCCGCTACGCCCAGGGGGCGCCAGTGGTGCCGCAGAAGCCCCTGCCGATCGTGCTGCCGGAGGACGAGGACGAGACGCCGCCCAACGTGCGTTCGCTGGCGGTCGCCCGGCTCGTCCGCCACGAACCCTGACCACCCGGGCCTGCGTAGGCCCGGGTGGTCGGGCGTCGTGGTCCGACCTGGACGGGAGGAGTCGTCGTGGTCAGACCGGACGCGGGATGGGTATCCGTGTCAGTCGCTCTGCTCAGCCGGCTCCGAACTCTCGCCCCCCGAGGCCTCCGGACCGTCGTCTTCCGGCTCGGACTCGAAGACCCGGCTGGCGCGAACGTCTGCTTCCGTCAGCGTCATCAGGTCGTCCTTGGTGACCGGCCCGTCGGTGGACACCAGCCGGTCCGCCTGGCGCAGCCGGCACCGTTCCAGCGCGTTGCGTACGCTGCGGCCGTTGGCGAACCGCGGCATCTGCAGGCGCCGGTCGAGGTACTCGGCGAACGCCTCCTTGGCACCGTCGTCGAAGCGGTAGTCGTCGCTGGTCAGCAGCGCCTCCGCGATCTCGGTCAGCTCGTCCTTCGTGTAGTCCTGGAACTGGATGTGGTGCGCGACCCGCGAGCTCAGACCGGGGTTCGAGGAGAAGAACTTCTCCATCCGGTCTTCGTAACCGGCGAAGATCACGACCAGTGAGCCGCGCTCGGACTCCATCTCCTGCAGCAGGATCTCGATGGCTTCCTGGCCGTAGTCACGTTCGTTCTCGGGCCGGTGCAGGTAGTAGGCCTCGTCGATGAACAGCACGCCGCCGGCTGCCTTGGCCATCGCCTCCTTCGTCTTCGGAGCCGTGTGCCCGATGAACTGGCCGACCAGGTCCTCTCGCGTGACGGCGTGCACCTTGGGTACCCGCAGGTAGCCCAGGGCGTGCAGGATCTCGGCCATCCGCAGGGCGACCGTCGTCTTGCCGGTGCCGGGGCCGCCGGTGAAGCTCATGTGCAGCGAGGGCTTGCTCGACGACAGGCCGAACTGCGCCCGTGCCCGGTCGACCGTCAGCAGGGAGGCGATCTCCCGGATGCGGAGCTTGACCGAGGCAAGACCGACCAGATCGGCGTCGATCTTGTCGAGCACCTCACGGACCCGCGTCGCTGCCTCGTCCTCGCGCAGGTCCACCTTCGCGTCGGGATCCAGCTGGGTCGGTGCGTCGACCTCAGCGGCGGAGGCCGGCTTGTCGGCGTCCGACCTGCCCCCGCCCGCGGCCCCGCCCGGAGGCGGGGCCGTTCCGGGTCGGTGCATCTGGAACCCGGACGGTGCCTCGGGGCTCATGACGAGCCGTCACCGCGCGGGTACCGCCCGCCGGCCGGTGTCTCGGTGGCGTAGGCGTGGAACGTGTAGCGCTGGTTGCGCCCGTCGCTCTCGCTGCGGTCCAGCCGGAAACCGGGCTCGTGCTTCGGTCGCTGGACGAGGAAGCTCAGGGCCGTCGTCTGCCGGCCGAGGGACGCGTCGTAGGCGAGCACCCGCACGTAGTGGTTCGGGAAGGTCGCCCGGCACTCGTTGATCTCGCGCAGCACGCCGTCCGGCTCGTCGAGGTCGAACAACGGCAGGCCCCACAACTCCCAGTAGACGTTGCGCGGGTGCGGGTCGTCGGTGTACTCGATGGAGACCGGCCAGCCGTTGAGCAGGGCGTAGCGGACCTGCGAGGCGATCTCGTCGTCGGTGAAGTCGGGCAGGTAGGAGAACGTTCCGTGGCGAAGCAGCATGTCGGCTCCTAGACGCTTGCGGTCGGGACGGAATCGGGGGCGTCGGTCGAGGTGTAGTCGAAGGTCACGTCACCCCAGGTGTCCAGCGCCACCTGGAGCGGACGGTTCCACTCGGCCGCCTTCTTGAGGATCTCGGGACCCTCCTTGAGGAAGTCGCGACCCTCGTTGCGGGCCTTGACGACCGTCTCGAGCGCGACCCGGTTGGCCTCCGCGCCGGCCGCGATCCCCATCGGGTGCCCGATCGTGCCGCCGCCGAACTGCAGGATCACGTCGTCACCGAACAGGTCCAGTAGTTGGTGCATCTGCCCGGCGTGGATGCCGCCGGAGGCGACCGGCATGACCCCGGGCAGGCTCGCCCAGTCCTGGTCGAAGAAGATGCCGTTGCCGGGATTGGTCGGTACGTGCTGGTCGCGCAGCACGTCGTAGTAGCCCTTGGTGGTGGCGGGGTCGCCTTCGAGCTTGCCGACGACGGTGCCGGCGTGGATGTGGTCGACACCGATCAGGCGGCACCACTTGCCGATGACGCGGAAGCTCACGCCGTGCGTCTTCTGCCGGGTGTAGGTCGCATGGCCGGCCCGGTGCAGGTGCAGCAGCATGCTGTTGGCCCGTGCCCAGCTGGCCATCGACTGCATCGCCGTGTAGCCGACGGTGAGGTCGATCATGATGATGACGCTGCCGAGCTCCTTGGCGAACTCCGCCCGCTCGTACATGTCCTCCATGCTGGCGGCGGTGACGTTGAGGTAGTGCCCCTTCATCTCGCCGGTCTCGGCGATCGCGCGGTTCACGCCCTCCATGCAGTAGAGGTACCGGTCGCGCCAGCGCATGAACGGCTGCGAGTTGATGTTCTCGTCGTCCTTGGTGAAGTCGAGGCCGCCGCGGCAGGCCTCGTAGACGACCCGGCCGTAGTTGCGGGCCGACAGCCCCAGCTTGGGCTTGGTCGTGGCGCCCAGCAGCGGGCGGCCGTACTTGTTGAGCATCTCGCGCTCCATGACCGTGCCGTGGGCCGGGCCCTGGAAGGTCTTGACGTAGGCGACGGGGATGCGCATGTCCTCGAGGCGCAGCGCGCTCAGGGGCTTGAAGCCGAAGACGTTGCCGATGATGGAGGAGGTGAGGTTCGCGATCGACCCCTCCTCGAACAGGTCGATGTCGTAGGCGATGTAGGCGAAGTACTCGCCCTCGCGCCCGGGCACCGGGTCCACCCGGTAGGCCTTGGCCTGGTAGTGCTCGTTGGCGGTCAGCCGGTCGGTCCACACGACGGTCCAGGTCGCGGTGGACGACTCGCCGGCCACCGCCGCGGCGGCCTCGATCGGGTCGACCCCTTGCTGCGGCGTCACCCGGAACACCGCGAGGATGTCGGTGTCCTTGGGGATGTAGTCCGCGTTGTAGTAGCCCATGCTGCGGTAGCTGTGTACACCTGGATCCCAGCGGTTCGGCTCAACGACCTCGTCGATCGACATGCGGCTCCTCCAGTCCGTCCGCCCGGTGTGCCCGGGCTGGTCGGTCCCCACCATGCCTCCGGCCTTGTTGATGTGTCCAGTGAGTGTTCGCAGTGTTAGCTTGAGTGTTCACTCAAGTACGGAGGAGGGCCGATGACGCCGGCGCGACTGCGGACGTTCCTCGCCCTCGTCCAGTGCGGCTCGGCCCGGGCCGCGGCGGCGCAGTTGTCGGTGACGGAGTCGGCAGTCTCCGCGTCGCTGGCGGCGCTGAACGGCGAGGTCGGGGTGAAGCTGTTCGAGCGCACGGGCCGCGGGCTGGCGCTGACCGAGGCCGGTTCGGTCTTCGCGCAGTACGCGCGCCGCATCGTCGGACTGATGGAGGAGAGCGTTGCCGCTGCGCGGCGGGGTGTGGCGGCAGAGCACGGCAAGCTGCGGCTGGGAGCGGTGACGACGGCGGGGGAGTATCTCGTTCCGGGCCTGCTGGCGTCGTTCCGGCGCAGCTACCCCCACGTCGAGATCACGCTCGACGTGGGGGTTCGCGACCGGGTCTTCTCGCTGCTGGCCGACCACCAGCTCGACGTGGCGATCGGGGGCCGCCCGCTGCCCGGCCGGGGGCTGGTCAGCCGGGCCACGCGCTCGAATTCCCTCATCCTGGTCGCCGCCCCGGGGGGCCGTACCGAGGTCGCCAAGGCCACCTGGCTGTTGCGCGAGCCCGGCTCGGGCACGCGCGACACGACTCTCTCGCTGATCGGCGCGCTCGAGATCTCGCCGTCGGTACTGACCCTCGGTTCGCACGGTGCGGTCGTGGCGTCCGCAGTACTCGGCCTGGGCATCACGGTGGTGTCCACCGACGCGGTTCGCCAGCACCTGCGCAGCGGCGAGCTGCAGCCCCTGACCGCCCGGGGAACCCCGCTGAGGCGGCCCTGGCATGCCGTCACGACGGCTGAGCCGACGGCCACCGCCCGGCTGTTCCTCGCACACCTGACGGACGGCCGGGCCGCCGGGGAGCTGGCCTTTCGTCCAGGACGGCTGTCGGCCGGTGCGCCGGCGTCCGCCGGCTGACAGCAGGCCGGGGTGAACGGGTCTCACCCCGTCCGCCGCCCGCAGGGGTGAGGTGGCCGTCCGGCGCGGGTGGCTACGTTGCGCTGCGGGTCACGCCGCACGGACGCTCACGTCCACGGCCCGCGAAGACGCTCGGCCGCGTCGGAATCGTCCGCCGTGGCTGCCGGCGATCAATGGAGGAGAGGCGGCCCGACCGTGGCAGACATGCGGAAGACCCTCACGCGCTACACGATCGAGGAGGAGCACCGGCACTCGGACTCCACCGGTGACTTCTCCGGCCTGCTCAACGCGGTGGCGACGGCCGCGAAGGTCATCGCCAACCAGGTGAACAAGGGTGCCCTCATCGGGGCGCTGGGTAGCGCCGACGCGGAGAACGTCCAGGGCGAGGTGCAGAAGAAGCTCGACGTCATCAGCAACGAGGTGATGATCGGCGAGACCGAGTGGACCGGTCACCTGGCCGCGATGGGGTCGGAGGAACTCGAGGATTTTTACCCGATTCCGGCGCGCTACCGCCGGGGGAAGTACCTGCTGGTCTTCGACCCGCTGGACGGTTCCAGCAACATCGACGTGAACATCTCGGTGGGCACGATCTTCTCCGTCCTGCGCAGCCCGAATCCAGGTGCGGAGCCCAGGGTGGAGGACTTCCTGCAGCCGGGCGTGGAGCAGGTCTGCGGTGGCTTCGTGCTCTACGGCCCGTCCACCCTGCTCGTCCTGACGACCGGCAACGGTGTAGACGGCTTCACCCTCGACCGGGACATCGGTGCCTTCGTCCTCACCCACCCGCAGATGCGCGTGCCGGAGGAGGCGGAGGAGTTCGCGATCAACGCCTCGAACGAGCGGTTCTGGGAGCCGCCGGTCCGGCGTTACGTCCAGGAGTGCCTGGAGGGCAGGACCGGCCCCCGGGCCAAGGACTTCAACATGCGGTGGATCGCCTCGCTGGTCGCCGAGGCGTTCCGGATCCTGACCCGCGGCGGCGTGTTCCTCTATCCGCACGACAGCAAGGACCCGAGCCGCCCCGGCCGGCTGCGCCTGATGTACGAGGCGAACCCGATCTCCTTCGTCATCGAGCAGGCCGGAGGGGCGTCGAGCACCGGCCGCGAGCGGGTCATGGAGATCGTGCCGGAAGGACTGCATCAGCGCGTCCCGCTCGTCTTCGGCTCCCGCCACGAGGTGGAGCGGATCGAGCAGTACCACCACGAGCACGTCGAGCCCTTCGGGGACGTGTTCGACACCTCGATGTTCAACACGAGGTCCCTGTTCCGCAGCTGAGAAGGAGCAAGCAATGTCGGCCAAGCATCCGATCGTGGCGATCACGGGGTCCTCGGGGGCCGGCACGTCCTCGGTCACCAAGACGCTGCAGCACATCTTCCGGCGAGAGCGGATCTCGCCCGCCCTCGTGGAAGGCGACTCCTTCCACCGCTACGACCGCAACGAGATGAAGCTCGCCACCGCGGACGCCGAGGCGGCGGGCAACCGTCACTTCTGCCACTTCGGCCCCGAGGCGAACCTGCTGGACGAGCTCGAGGGGTTGTTCTCCCAATATGCTGCCGACGGCACCGGCCGTACCCGCAAGTACCTGCACAACGCGGAGGAGGCCAAGCCCTACGGGCAGGAGCCGGGCACCTTCACTCCCTGGGAGGAGGTCCCGGAGGGCACCGACATGCTCTTCTACGAGGGGCTGCACGGCGCGGTCGTGACGGAGACGGCCGACGTCGCGCAGCACCCCGACCTGCTGGTCGGCGTCGTGCCGATCATCAACCTCGAGTGGATCCAGAAGGCCTACCGCGACAAGAGCGAGCGCGGCTACTCCGACGAGGCCGTCACCGACACGATCCTGCGCCGGATGCCGGACTACGTGCACTACGTCTGTCCGCAGTTCTCGCGCACGCACGTGAATTTCCAGCGCGTCCCGACGGTCGACACCTCGAACCCGTTCATCGCGCGGTTCATCCCGACCGCGGACGAGAGTTTCGTCGTCATCCGCTTCCGTGATCCCAAGGGCATCGACTTCCCGTACCTGCTGTCGATGCTGCACGACTCGTTCATGTCACGGCCGAACATCATCGTCGTACCGGGCGGCAAGATGGAACTGGCGATGCAGCTGATCTTCACGCCGCTCATCTTGCGGCTCATGGAGCAGCGCCGGCGGGCCTGAGGGCTGCCCAGCCCGTCCATCTCAGCCCTCTATCGGCACGACGACCTCGACCGTCGTCCCCTTTCCCGCCACGGAGACGACGTCGAGGTGGCCGCCGATGAGTTCAGCGCGCTCGGTCATCCCCGCGAGGCCGAAGCCGGTGCCGGAGGGTCGGCCGGCCCGACCGGTCCTCGCCGGGAAGCCGTGGCCGTCGTCGCTGACCGTCAGCACGACCTTGCGGCCGTGCCGAGCCAGCCGCACCTGTGCCTTGCTGGCGCCCGCGTGCTTCACGGCGTTCTGGATGGCCTCCTGAGCGATCCGGAACAACGAGACGGCGACGTGTTCGGGCAGGTCGACGTCCTGCGCGTCCACGGCGACCTTCAGGTTCGGGACCGCCCGGGCCATGCTCTCCAGCCCGGCCGCCAGGCCGAGGTCGTCCAGCACCGGACTGTGCAGGCCGGTGATCGCGCTGCGCGTTTCGGCCACCGCGAGCTCGGCCAGGGCCCGCGCCGCGTGCACCTGGTCGGTGACATAGGCCAGGTCGTGGTCGGCCAGCGCGAGTTCTGCAGCCGAGAGGTGGAAGGTCAGGCTGGCGATGACCTGGCTGACGCCGTCGTGCAGGTCTCCGGCGATCCGCCGACGCTCGGCCTCCTGCGCGGTCACCGTTCCGGCCACGAAGACGTTCCACTCGGTGCGATGGTCGGCGGAGGCCGCGGTCAGCCGGTCCAGCCGCAGGCGTAGCGCGACGAGGTCGGCTACCTGTTGGGCCAGCGCCACTTCCGCGTCGAGAAAGACCCGGCGCGTCCGACTGTGCGCGGCGACGACGGCAGCACAGCTGCCGTCAGGAGCGCGGGCCGGTACGCACAGTCGGGACACCCGCTGCCCCTCAGCGAGTCCGAGCAGTTCACGGTGCCGGGCGTTGCGCGGGTTGTCGTCGACCAGCGTCACCGCGATGCCGTCTGCGGCGACGCGGCCGGTGACGCCGAAGCCCGGCGCAAGGCGCAGCGGTTCTCCCTCGCCGGCCGACGAGGGGTGGCCGGCTGCCACCACGACCTCGCCACCCGGCTCGATCCGGTAGATGAGGCAGCCGTCGACGTCGAGTGCGCCGACCAGGTGGCGGGCGACTCCCGCGAGCACGACCTTCAGCGACGGCTCACGGGTGACCAGCCGCCGGACGTCGTCGAGCAGCGGCCCCCAGCCGGTCGCAGGCGTCAATGGAACAGGCCCTCGCGCAGCGCCGTGGCGACGGCCCCACCGCGGTCGTTGACGTCCAGCTTGCGGTAGAGCCCGCGCAGGTGCGTCTTGACGGTGTCCTCGCTGACCACCAGCTTGGCCGCGATCGCCTTGTTCGACAGGCCGGCGACCAGCTGTGCGAGCACCTCGCTCTCTCGCTGGGTGAGGCCCAGCCGTGCCCCCGGCCAGAACTCGCCGTGCTGCAGGTGCGCCGCCGACGCGGCCACCCGCCCGGCGAGGGTGGGGTCGATGACGATCTCCCCCGCGCACACGTTCTCCAGGTGCCGCACCAACTCGTGGCCGTCCACCCGTTTGAGCAGGAAGCCGGCGGCCCCGACCCGCAGCGCCTGGTAGAGGTACTGCTCGTCGTCGTAGACGGTGAGGAAGACAACCTTCGCTGTCGGGTCCAGCTCGCGGATCGCCTTGCAGACGTCCAGGCCGCTCGCCTGCCGCAGCCGGACGTCGCACAGGACGACGTCGGGGCGGTCGTCGCCGAAGGCGCGGACGGCGTCGGGCAGCTCCCCGACCGTGCCGACGACACAGACCTTCTCCGGGAACCGCGAGAGCATCGCGGCCAGCCCCTGCAGCACCATCTCGTGGTCGTCCACCAGCAGGACGCGCATGGGCTGTCGCATGGCCCGACCGTACTGGCAGAACGCGGCGATGATCCGGTCCTCGGGCGCCCAGATCACCCGCGCGACCACCCGAGAGGGTGGCACGGTTCGGCGCACGGATGCCTACCGTGCGGGTACGGCACCCGGCTCGGCTGGAGGAGACGCATGACGCACGTGTCCGGCGGCCGTCTGGCAGGAGTGCTGGATGCCTGACAAGTTGATCCGGATGACGCGCTCGCGGCCGCCGTACGGCCCGGTGGCCCGGCCTGTGATGCTGGCCGTCGCCGGCGACAGCGCGTCGGGCAAGACGACGCTCACCCGCGGCCTGGTGGAGGCGGTCGGTCGCGACCGCTGCACGTCGATCTGCGTGGACGACTACCACCGCTACGACCGGGCGGAGCGGCGCAGCCTTCCGTTCACGCCGACGCACCCCGACGGCAACTACATCGACATCATGGAGCAGCACCTGCAGATGCTGGCGACGGGGCAGCCCATCCTCAAGCCGGTCTACGACCACCGGACGGGGACCTTCGGCCGCCCGGAGTACGTCGAGCCCCGGCAGTTCGTCATCGTCGAGGGGTTGTTCCCGCTGTTCACCAAGCTGTCGCGGGCCTGCTTCGACATCAGCGTCTACCTCGACCCGCCCGAGGAGATCCGGCACGTCTGGAAGGTGGCGCGGGACAGCACCGATCGCGGCTACACCCGCGAGGAGGTGCTTGCCGACCTGGTGCGGCGGGAGCCGGAGTCGGCTGAGTTCATCCGTCCGCAGCGCCGGCACGCCGACATCGTCGTCCGCTTCGCCCCTGTCGCGGACCGGCACGACCCCCCGGACACGCCGCTCTCGGCCGAGCTGCTGCTGCGCCCGACGGTGCAGCATCCGCCGTTGAGCCACATTCTCACCGACGACGTGCGCGCCGCGATGCACCTGAAGATCCTCCGCGATGACGACGGCACGCCGGTCGACTGCCTGCACGTGCACGGACACGCGCCTGCCGAGGACGCCCACCTGCTGGAGAAGGCGATCTGGGAGGGTCTGGCCGACCGGCGGGAGATGCCCCAGGGCCTGGGCGACGTGGCCCCCGGCTTTCGCAGCGAGCCGCTCGCGGTGACCCAGCTGATCCTGCTCTACCACCTGGCCCAGGAGGTCTACCAGAGCTAGGTGTGGACCGACGTCATCGAGACCTTTCACCCGCTGTCTCCACCGTCCGGGGGAGGCGGGGCCCTGTTCGTGCTGCCTACGGTGCCGGTCTACGGGGGAGCCGGCACTGTGGTGGTCACATGACGAGGTCCACACCGGACCGTAATCCCGCCCTCGAGCCGCTGCGGGTGACCGGGGCGGCGGCCATGGCCGGGCGCTGCGACGTCGGGGCCGTGGGCGACAGCAGCGACCGGGCTGCAACTCTCTGAGGAGGAACTGTGACGCACGAACACACCGACCGGCTCCACAGCACGGCTCGGGCAATGGTCGCGCCGCCACGCGGGATCCTGGCTGCCGACGAGAGTCCCGGCACGATGTCCACACGGCTGAAGGGGGTCGGCGTCGAGCCCTCGGCGGAGGCCCGGCGCGACTATCGCGAGATGCTGCTCACGACGCCGGGGCTGTCGAAGCCGGTCAGCGGGGTCATCCTGGCCGACGAGACGTTCCGGCAGTCGCTCTCCGACGGGCGCAGTGTGCCGCAGGCCTGTTGCGACGTAGGGGTCCTGCCGGGCATCAAGGTCGACACCGGCGCCAAGCCGCTGGCGTTTGCGCCGGGGGAGACGGTCACCGAGGGACTGGACGGGCTTCGCGAGCGGCTGGCGGAGTACGAATCGCAAGGTGCCGTCTTCGCCAAGTGGCGGGCCGCCCTGGTCCTGAGCGCCGACCTGCCCAGCGAGCGCGCGATGCTCACCAACGCGCACGCGCTGGGTCGGTATGCCGCGCTGTGCCAGGAGGCCGGCATCGTGCCGATCGTCGAGCCGGAGCTGTTGATGGAGGGTGACCATGGGATCGAGCGCTGTGCGGAGGCGACGGGGCAGACCCTGGACATGGTCTTCGTGTCGCTGCTCGCGCAGGGCGTGGACCTCGAGGGCATCGTGCTCAAGCCCAACATGGTGGTGGCCGGCAAGGCCTGCAGCCGGCAGCCGTCGGTCGAGGAGGTGGCGGAGACGACGGTACGGGTGCTGCGCGAGCACGTCCCCGAGGCAGTTCCGGGTATCGCCTTCCTGTCCGGGGGGCAGCCACCCGAGGTGGCGACGGCACATCTGGCCGCGATCGCGGCAGTCGACACACCCTGGCAGGTGACCTTCTCCTTCGGCCGCGCCCTCGTCGACCCGGCTCTGCGCGCGTGGGCCGGCGATCCGGCGCGCTGGCAGGCGGGCCAGGCGGCCCTCGACGAGCGCGTCCAGGCGAACTCCGGCGTCCTGTCGCTGGCTCTGCAGGCCGGCCGGTAGGGGCCGGCCGGCGACGCACGCGCGTCCGGGGCGGGTGTGACCGTCACCGGTGCTGAGACCACTCCTGGTGGTCAGCCGCTACTCGCGGTGACGCCGCTCCTGTTGGCGCGACGTCACTGGGGCTCGGGAACCGTGAACGACAGTCGAACGTCGACCCGGTCGCGCACCCGAAGGCCGCCCATCAGCCCGGTGTAGGGCTTGAGACCGAACTCGGTCTGGACGACGGGGACGGTGGTCTCCACCGTGGCCTGCCCTGCAGCGCGCTGCACATCGAGCGCCGCGGTCACGGCGGACGTAGTGCCGGCGATCAGCAGCTCACCCTGCACGTCGTAGCCGCCGGCCCGGCCGCTGATCGTCCGGCTCACGAAGGTCACGTCGGGATGCTTGGCCGCCGACAGTGTGTCGAGCGCGCTGCTCTCGATCGTCTGTCTGTCCTTGTCGGTCAGCGGCTTCACGCCGCCCTCACCGGAGATCACCTCGAGGCTGGCGACCGACGTCCGGAACGACACGGCGATGGGCTCCGAGCCCTCCAGGGTCACCGTGCCGGACCAGTCGCTCATCCGGATCGTCAGGGCGTGTCCCGCCTTGGCGGCACGACCTTCCACGCCGGTATGCAGCGTGAGTCTGCCGTTCTCCGGGCCGATCGTCACTGTTGGCATGGGCGCAACATGGTGTGCTGACAGCGCCGCCGCAACCCCCACTCGGCCGGCCGTGCTCCTCGGGGTGGCCGAGGATGCCGCCGGGGGGAGATGCTGACCTCGAGCCTGCGGGCGCGGGCGCCGAATCGCCCTCGGCCGCAGCTCGTGGACCGGGTGATGGTCCTTGCGTTTGACGGAGTTGCCGTGATACTCACTAAATGTCGAGGACCAATAGCCAGACTCCCTGAGGAGCAACACGTGGTGCTGTGGTGGATCGGCAATGCTGTTCTTCTGCTCGTCGTCGTCCCGCTGGTCGTTTATCTCGCTCATGGCCTCCTCCAGGCCACGCTCGAGATCAGGCGCTACGCGGACGACGTGCTCGACAATGGCGTCACGCTCACCGGCACGCTGGACGCGGTGCCCAAGCTGGTCACCACGGCTGAGCTGGCCGGGACCGCTCGCGGCCTGGTGGGGCGCTACGGTGCCGCGCTACGACGGTTGCTCTGAGACGTTCTGTTCCCGCCGGCCTTCGCCAACCCGAAGTAGGAGTTCATGCGCGCTGAAGTGATCGTCACGCTGATCGGGGTCGCGCTGCTCGTCGGCGCGCTCGCCATCTACCTCAGCCTCATCTCGTACCACCTGACGAAGGTGAATTTCACCCTCGGAACCGTCCTCATCGGAGTGCGGTCGATCGCCAACCAGACCGAGCCGGTGGGAGCTGTCGTCAGCACCATCGCCTCCGAGGTCGGCGCCATCGACGACGCTCTGAAGGATCTCGTGACGACGGCCACGGTGCCGCAACCGGCTCGGCGCACCCGCGCCCGGGCGACCCGATGAACGTCCGACACAGAGACCGGAGCTGACATGCCCTACAGCTTTGCTTGAAAGGACGCCGACCACCCGTGCAGTTGGCATGGGAGAGCGAATTCCGAGCCCGAACTCATGGCGAAGGTGGCGGACCACGTGCAGCGCAAGCACGAGGTCCACACCGTCAGCGACACCATCGTCAACCTCGTCTCGCAGAAGGTTAAGAGGACCTAGTCGATGTACGCAGTCCTGGCACAAGACATCTTGGACTCACCCAGTCTCACGACCTGGTACGTCTCCTTCGTCATCGCCGGCGTGATCATCACCCTGGTGGTCATCCTCGTCGCCATCATCTTGACGATGGCTCGCCGCATCGCGGTCCAGGCGACGTTGATCACCGAAGCGCTGGAGGATTCCCGCGCCAACACCGAGGCGCTGTGGGACGTCGCCGCGGTGAACGAAGGCCTCACCAGCATCGTCGCGAACGCGCAGGCGGCGCGCGGAGTCCTGGGAGCGCGGCTGTGAACGCGGCGACGGTGAACATCGCCCTCGCCGACAACCAGATCGCCATGTGGTGGACCACCCTCGGCCTCGGCCTGGTCGTCGTGTTGGTCGTCATCCTGCTGCTCTCGCTGTTGACGGGCATCGTCCGCGACATCGACCGCAACGTCGCCGACGTCTGGCAGGTCGCGACGAAGGTGGCCCGCAACACGACCACAACCTGGCAGCTCACGAGCACCGGGACCCTCACGGACGCGCTGCGTGAAGAGGTTCACACGCATGCCACCCTCTTCCAGTCCAGCAACGGCAGCAACAGGGGAGCCCGGGTATGACACTGCTGATCGCGCTGTCGGTGTTCGAGATCGTGTTGCTCGTTGCCGTGCTGGCATTCTTTGTCATCCGCATCACGAAGCTGCTGCGGCACATCTCGACGAACCTCGCCAAGATCACATGGGGCGTCCGCACGTTGGTGACGCAGTGTGGCGCCATCGGTCCGGCGGCTGACCAGATCAACTCCAACCTGGCTGCCACAGCTGCCGATCTCGAGCGAGCGGCGGTCGGGGCAGAGCGGCTCAGCGTCTGACGGGCATCGGGATTACACAGCCTCTGGAGAACAGCGGCTCGCCGCACGACAGGGCCGCGCTCTGCTTCGTCCGTGGTGAGACCGTGGAGGACACCGACGAGCTGACGGCCGACAGGGACGTGTTGTTCGTCGGTGGCCGGATCGCCGCAGCTCTGCGGGCTGGCCACGAAGTTGTTTTCGTACGCGCTGACCTGCCTGCCGAGTTGGCCGAGTCGCGGGCCGCCGTCGAGCGGGCGCTGGTCGTCGAGGGGTTGACCAGCCTGGATCGTGACAGCTCGCTCGCGCACCCACTGGTGCGGGAGCGGCTGAGCATCGAGTCCGGCCGGTGGGATCTGTGGGGTCGCAGCCTGGCCGATGTGTTCGCTGTGCTCAATGCCCGGGCCGGGGCTGGCCAGGCGACCGGCGCGACCGCTGCCGGGTCCACCGGCGGTGCCGGAGCGGAGTCAGCTGCTGGCGATGCGCGCAGCCCATCGAGTCCCACAACCGACGCCGACCGGGCTTCTTCTGCCGCGGCAGGAGAGGCCAACCCATGGCGCAGCCGCTCGCGGCTTTCGCTGCTTGCGGGTGTACTGGTGGTCGCGGTCGCTGCGACCGTGCTGGCTGCCACGGCACGGGATCGTGCCGACAAGCTGGGCGCCGACGCCAATCCGTCGGCGAGCCCGTCGGCCGAGGTTCGCCTCGTCGACTACCGGGATCCGCAGGGACGCTTCACCTTGCAGCACCCGGAGACCTGGAAGCCTTTGGAGACGGACGACCCTGACATCGGGGTCGTGCTGCTGGGACCGGAGGGCGGGTCGATGCTGGTGCGTCTCGTGCCGCTCGAGACGCCGATCGATCCGGCGGACATCGACGATGTCAAGGCTGTCACCGATGTGGTGGTGCAGGCGCCCGGTGTCGGCGTCGTCGAGCAGAAGTCTGTCGAGCTGGGCGGCACACCCGGCTACTACTACCTCTACACCTTCACGGATGAGGAGACCCAGGTGGAAGGCGTGCACTCGCACTTCTTCTTGTTCCGTGACAGCACGATGCACACGCTGGTCTTTCAGGCGCTGCCCAGCGAATCCTTCGAGGGGCTTGCCGAGGACTTCGACCGCATCGCCCAGAGCTACCAGATCCTGCAGTAGCGCCGCCCTGTGCGGTCACCCGACATTCGACAGCCTGGAGTGGAGTGTCCGTCGGTGTGTCTGCAGCTGGCGCAGCAGCTCGGGTGCCTGCTCGACCGGATCCGGGTCAGAAAGGCTGTCGGTGGACGGCGGCCGGCGCGGCTCACCTGTGCCGCGCGACAGGAAGCGATCAGGACAACGGCCTGAGCATCGGGTCGTGGCAGGGGTGTGAGCATCGTTTCTCCGATGCGGCGGTCTTGACACCCGCCCCCGCTCCCCCGATGCCGGCGCTCCTGATACCGCCGTGCTTCCTGATTGTTGCAGCTGCGGTGCAGTCCCGCCCAAGACCGGCAGCCTCGCCGGCGTGCGTGCGGTCCGGCTACACCCGGACCGCCGGGGGCCGTGAGGTGGCGTTCAACCTCCCTCCTCACCTGCGGCACTGGGCGGCGGCCGGGGGCTCGCCGGATCGACTGAGGGCCGTGATGGTCCGCGCCGACTCCACCGACTGCTGTCGCGCCCACCAGCACCCCGCCGCCGCCCCCCGCCCGCGCCGCCCCCCGCCCGCGCCGCTCCCCGCCCGCGCCGCTCCCCGCCCGCGCCCCTCCGGCCCCGGCCCTCCGGCCCCGGCCCTCCGGCCCCTGGGGTTGATCCACGCGGACTTTGGGGCGGTTGCCGGTCAAAGGTCCGCCCCAAAGTCCCCGTGGATCACCTGGCGGTGGCTCGGCTCAGTGGGGCGGCATCGGCAGAGTCGATCCGGTCTGCGTCCGGGGAGCGGCGCGCAGTCCTAGGGCTGGTTGCAGGCAGACCCACGGATCAGCGAGCTGCAGTCGATCGACTTGGCGTGCGCATTCACGTCGCGGGCTGCGGCGAGAATGTTGCCGGTGTCGCTCTTGATGCCCTGCGACAACGCGATGATCCTGTCGGCCTGGCCGTTGATGGCGGCCACACCGTCGTGGATGGAGACGACGACGGGTGACAGCCGCTGGAACGAGCCGAGGATCTCGGAGGCGTTCTTGTTGATCGCCCGCGCGGTCGTGTTGATCTCACGGACGTTGCTGTTGATGTCCACGACACTGCTGTTGATCGTGTTCGCGCTGCTCAGGATGTCCTTCACATGCCCGTCGATGGTGGTTGCGTGCTTGGTGACCTCCTGGGCCTGCCCGTTCAGGTTCTTCGCCGCAGCCAGGATCTCGTCGGTGGTGTCACCGGTCTCGTCCAGCAGCGCCACCGGAATGGTGGCGGTGTCGATGGTGTCCACGGAGTTGACGATGTCACTCACCCGCGTGTCGATCTGCTGTGCGGAGAGCGTGGTGCGGGTCAGCTGCACGACCGCGAACAACGCGAAGGCGACGGTGATCGCCATGTGCGTCGCGATGATGCCGTGGTCACCGGCGTTCCGGTGCGGCCTCAGGCGTTGCATGAAGGCCCGCCGCGCACCGCCGGAGAGTTGCAGATGCTCTCCAGGTGGACGTTGACCTGCACCAGCGACGTCAGGATGTTCTTGGTGTCCGCCCGGGCGGAGGTCAGGATCTTGTTCGCCGTGTCGACGCGGCGGTGGATGTTCTGGACGCCCAGCTTGTCCGGCGGGTCATCCGCGTCCACGAGGGTGGTGCGGATCTTGCCGGCCAGGCCCAGGACCGAGCCGAGCACGTTGTCGGTGTCGGTGAGGGACCCGTTGGTGTTCTTCAGCGAGCTGTCGGTGTCCACGAGCGACCCGTTGGTGTTCTTCAGCGACCCGTCGATGGAGGTGAGTCCGCCGCGGATCGAGGTCAGCGCGGAGATGATCCGATCCGTCTCGGCGTCGATCGGCTTGAGGGCCGTGTCGATGCCGGTGAGGTTCTCGTTCGCTCGCTGGATCTGGTCCGGCAGCGTCAGGACGTTGCCGCCGGCTCCGGTGACCGAGTCGCTGGCGACGCCGAGGTTCTTGTTGATCGACGACAGGGAACTCGTGATCGCGATGAGGTAGGCGACGACGACCAGGACCACCAGGCCGAGCAGGATGGCCCACGTCTTGAGCCAGCGGTCGAAGAAGGTCTGCTTGCCGGGATCCGACGACCGGGCAACGCCGGTCGATTTGCCGCCAGGGGCGATTGTGCTTGGCATCTCAGTCTCCTCTACTTGCAGTGGCCGTCGTTGCCCTTGGCGCCAGCGACGCCACGGTCAATGCAGGTTGCCTTGATGTGCGCGCGCCTGGCCTGAGTGACGATGTTGCTCGTGTCACCGCGGATCTGAGTGGCGATCGCGATCGTGGCGTCCAGGTTGGTGTTGATCTGCGCGACGCCCCGGTTGATGGACTGGGCGACGGCGAGGATGCGTGAGGCCTCGCCGTTGATGCCGTCGGCCGTCTTGTTGATGCTGGTGGCGTTGGAGTTGATGCCTCCTGCCGTCCCGTTGATGCTGACGGCCGAGCCGTTGATGCTCCCCGCCGAGTTGTTGATCGAGCCGGCCAGACCGTTCACGTTGCCGGCCAGCGACACGATCTGCCCGAGCTTGCCCTCCAGCGGCTTCGCGGAGTTCAGGATGGACGTGGCGAGCTCATTGGTCCGCTCCAGCTGGATGATGCTGTCGGTCGACTCGTTGATGCCGCGACCGGTGAGGGCAATCGTCTTGGCCTTGTCGTTGATCTCGCCGGCCAACGACGCTGTCCGGTGCAGCAGGCCGGCCGCCACCAGCACCACCACGATCGTCACAGCCAGGCCGAGGATCGCCGCGCCGGAGTCACCGCTCATCTGAGGATGCCGTCGCATGAACACTCCCGTTGCTAGTCCATGTAGCACCGCGAGTACAAGGCGGTAACTGTTCCGCGCAGACAGTGGCACGTTTCGCGCGAAAAGGAAATGGGGGTTGGTTTGGGGGTGAACCGCGTGTCGCGCGTCCTGCCCCCGGGCGCCGGGGACGGGTGAGGTCGCGCGACACGCCGGTGGTAGCAGGCGGTTCCAGCGGTGTGCCGGACGCGCACGTTGCCTGTCGCGGACGGGGACTCCTGCTCGGCTCCACGCTTCGCCGGGGAAGCGTGAGGGCGCGCAGGCCACACGCCGCAGGACCGATGACCGACGGCGCGCGCCGGAGGCGGCCGGTTCGGGAAGACCCGCGTCCGGCGCGGGCCGTGCGGCGCCGACCCGCCGAGGGTGATCGAAGCGGGTCAGACCGGCCCCAGGGCGATCGAGGCGGGTCGGACCGGCCCCAGGGCGATCGAGCCGGGTCAGACCGGCCCCAGGGCGATCGAGCCGGGTCACACCCGCCCGCACGGGCTGGCCCCCGCGCCTGCACGGCTTGCGGCCGCAGCGGCGTGGCCGACCCGACGTGGGCGGCACGGTGGCGTACGCCGTCAGCCGTCAGCCGTCAGCCGTCAGCCTGCTCTGGCGGTGCGGTCAGGCCCGGCAGCGGTCTCCGGCCGAGAGTTCGCCGCCCTGCCGACCGCCATTGGGTCGCCCGTGATCGGCGAACTCCGCCCGGTTGTAGCACAGCACCCACGGGCCCAGCTCGATGCGCGTCCCCGTGTGCAGCTCGGCCTCGGGAACTGTCCGGCCGTGCACCCGCAGGTCCGGGCAGCGGGAGATGTTGACGATGACGTAGTCGTCCGCGTCGTTGCGGTAGATCTGCGCGTGCTGGGGGCGCAGGCCTTCCAGGCACAGGTCACAGCTCTCGTCGCTGCCGATGGTGCTCACCCCCGGAGGGAGGTGGAAGATGCGCTGTCCGGCCGGGTCGCAGCACAGGTCGTACGTCATCTGCCCGCCGGACGCGAAGGTCAGGTGTGGGTCGCCGCCGCCTGCAGGGTCGTGGGTGCTGGCGTATTTCATCGGCTTCACTCCTCCTGGAACCTCCACGCGCGAACGCGCCTGGATCTGCTGCGACGGAGACCGGCTCTGCCGGGGCCCGCGGACGGTACGTGCGGGCCACGCCCGCTCTCGGGCTGTGCCGGGCTTCTCCGCTGCCGACCGTGCGCCGCCCTGCACCCGATGGTCAATCAACAATTGCCGTGACACCATCAAGCGATGTCTTCAGTCTCGGCTCCAGCTGTCACCGTGGCGCAGCTGCGGGCCTTCCTTGCCGTGGCGGTTGGGGGGTCGGTGCGCGAGGCTGCCCGGCAGCTCGTGGTCACCGAGTCGGCGGTCTCCTCCGCGGTCGGCGCGCTCAACCGGCAGGTCGGCATCGCCCTCCTGGAGCGGCACGGGCGGGGAGTTCGCTGCTCTGCGGCCGGTCTGGCCTTCGCGCCGTACGCCCGGCGGGTGCTCGGCCTGCTGGAGGAGGGACGCGTTGCCGCCACCGGGGGCGCCGACCCCGAGGTCGGCACCGTGCGGATCGCGGCGGTCACGACCGCCGCCGAGCAGGTGCTGCCGACCCTGCTCGCGGGCTTCCGTGCCGACCACCCCGGCGTGACGCTGCGCCTGCAGGTCTCGGACAACCGCACGCTGTGGGCGGCCTTCGGCGCGTACGAGGCGGACGTCGTGCTGGCCGGCCGGCCGCCCGCATCGGTCGACGGGGCGGCCACGAGGGCGACCCGCGCGAACAGGCTGATCGCGGTGGCCGCCCCGGCCGTGCGGGTCGATGCCTCCCGCACCGCGTGGCTGATGCGTGAGCCGGGGTCCGGCATCCGGGTCGCGCTGGAGGTGCTGCTGGCCGCGCAGGAGCTGGACCCTCCGTTGCTGTACATGGGCAGCAGCGGTGCCGTCACGGCCGGCGCGGTGGCCGGGCTCGGCCTCGCCCTGGTGTCCGAGGACGCGGTGCGTTCCCTGCTGGCCGACGGTGCGCTGCGCGTCGTCGAGCTGCCCGACCTGCCCCTCGTACGTCCGTGGCACCTCGTGACCCGCGACGTGCCCACGGCGACCGCGCAGCTGTTCGTGGAGCACCTGCTGGCGGCGCCGCACGGGCGCTTCAGCGTCGCTCGAAGCCCCGTGCCCGTTCCCACTCGCTGACCTGCGCTGCGTAGCCGGCGGCCTCGGCGCGTGCGGTCGCCACCAACGCGTCGACGAGCGCGTCGCCCAGCCCCTTGCGGGCCACCTCGCTGCGGTCGAGCAAATCGGCAGCCTCGCCGAGCGACGACGGCAGCCCCTCCGTTCCGCGGGGCGGTGCACCGCGGACCGGGTCGGGCAGCGGCAGGTCGTTCTCGATGCCGTGCCGCGAGGCGAGCAGCACGCCGGCCAGCGCGAGGTAGGGATCGGCATCCGCGCCCGGTACCCGGTTCTCGACCCGCAGCGAGGCGCCGGAACCGACCAGCCGCAGGGCCGCGAGCCGGTTGTCGCGTCCCCAGGCGACGGCGGTGGGGGCAAAGGCGCCCGGCCGCAGCCGCTTGAAGGCGTTCACGGTCGGCGCGAACAGCAGGGTGAACTCGCGCAGGCAGGCCAGCTGCCCGGCCAGTACCCGGCGCAGCAGGGCCGAATCGCCGTAGCGGCCGTCGCCCGCGAGCACCGGCCCGCCGTCGGTGCCGCGCAGGCTCACGTGCAGGTGGCAGGAGCTGCCCTCGGCCTGGTCGTACTTCGGCAGAAAGGTGAGCGCCTGACCCTCCTGGGCGGCCACCTGCCGCGCGCCGGTCTTGTAGAACGCCGCCGCGTCGGCGGTCCGCAGCGCCTCGTCGTAGCCGAAGACGATCTCGTACTGTCCCGGAGCGCACTCCCCGCGGGCTGACTCGAGGACCAGTCCCGCCGCCGACATCTCCCGGCGCAGCCGCCGGGTCAGCCGGTCCATGGCCTGCATGCCGACCAGCGCGTAGTCGACGTTGCCACGGGTGGCGGCCGGCAGGTCCCGCCAGCCGGCGGCCGCAGCCTCGGCGTAACTCGTGGTGAAGACCCGGAACTCCAGCTCCGCGCCGGCGTACGGCACCAGGCCGTGCGCGGCGAGCGCCTCGACCTGCGCACGCAGGGCCGAGCGCGGCGCCACCGGCACCGGTGCGCCGTCCGGCAGCTCGGCGTCGGCGATGACCAGCACGGTGCCGGGGTCCCACGGCAGTGGCCGCAGTGTGGCGAGGTCGGGAACCAGGCGCAGGTCGCCGTACCCGGTTCCCTCCGGGTCGAGCGCGGACGACGGTGCGACGACGACCATGTCGACGTCGGTGGTGAGCAGATAGGTGCAGGCGCCGAAGCCGGACGTGGCCACCGTGTCGAGGAAGAACCGCGCGCCCAGCCGGGTGCCCTGCAGCCGGCCGGTCAGGTCGGGCAGCGCGAGCACCACCTCGTCGACGTCGCCGCGGTCGACCTGCTCGCGCAGCGCCTCGAGCGTCAGCACGCGGGCACCTGCGCCGCGGCGACCGGGTTGGGAACCCGACCATGGACGACGTCGGGCGCCCCGTCCCGCTCCGGGCGGTCGTGGAAGCCGCCTCCCGTGAGGTGCTCACGGTTCAGGGCGATCCGCTCCACCTCGGGCGCGAGCAGGCCGAACGCGTCGAAGGCCTGCTCGTGCTCGGGGTGCAGCGCCCGCCAGCGGAGCAGGACGTCGCGCACGATGTCCCAGACCTGTGCCTCGGGCAGTCCGAGGTGCTCCTCGACCAGCGGGGCGAGGAAGCGGACGTGCCCGGCCAGCACGGCCGAGGTGATGCTGTGCGCCATCTCCGCTGCCGGCCAGCGCACCAGCACCGCGTCGGCGCGCGCCGACAGGCCCGGGTAGTCGCGCCCTGGCAGCAGGGTGACGTCCTCGGCGAAGTCCTTGACCAGTGCCCTGACGGGGGTGTCGTCGACGAAGACGAGCACGGTGTTCTCGCCATGTGGGCAGAAGGCGACGCCGTGCCGGATCAGGCAGTGCAGCAGCCCCGGCAGCAGCGCCTCGTAGAGGTGCTCCAGCCAGACCTGCGGCGACCGGCCGGACCGCGCGACGAGCTCGACCAGCAGGGACCGGCCGTCCCGGTCGACGTGCAGCAGCGCGGCCATCGAGCGCGCCCGCTCGCCGTCGCGCAGCAGCGCGACGACCGGCGTGCGCCACACCGCGCCGAGCAGCTCGCCGTAGCGGTAGGGGGCGTCGGGCAGCGCGTCGTACGCCTCGTGTCGCACGACCACGCTCGCCACCTCGGTGAGGAAGCCGAGCCCGGTGGCCCGCAGCTCCGCGTCGCCGGCGTGCAGCTGCGTGAGCCAGGCGCTGACGTCCGGGGCAGCCGCCGTGGCCGCCGTGCCGAGGCCACGCCACACGAGGGTGTTGCGCATCAGCAGCGGTGTCTTCACGTCCCGGCCGTCCCCGACCAGGGTGCGCACCGACTGCACCGGGCGGTACTCCGCCGGCGCCTCGCCCAGCGGCACGAGCCGGCCGTCGGCCAGCTGGGCGGCGAACAGCGTCCGCACCACGGCGTCGTCCTGGTAGGGGTGGACCGGTAGCCAGACGTAGTCGGCCGGCCGGTCCACTCGCGCGGCCAGCCGGGCCTGCAGCAAGGCCAGGACCTCCGGCGCCAGCTCCTCGGCGAGCAGCCGGCCCTGGTCCAGCCCCGGAACTACGGCGTACGAGGCGCTGTCGCGGTGCGCGGCATACCACCGGAGGCGGACCGTCCCGCGTGATTCCGGGGCGTAGCGGTCGAGGTCGGCGGCGGTGAAGCCGAGCCGGCCCTTGTTGAGCACGAGCACCGGGTGGCCGGTCAGGTGCTGCTCGAGCTCGGCGTAGCCCAGCTCGGCGAGCTCCGCGACCGGCCTCGAGGTGGCCCGGATGCGGGCGTCGGCGGCGTGGGTGGCGATCAGCTCGCGTACGACCTCGGCGGCGGTGGCGCCGTCGAGCCCGAGCAGCTCGCGGGCGTCGAGCACCAGGCGTACCGGGTCGTCGGCGGGAACGCCGTTCCGGGTCACCGTCGCCGGGTCTACGTGCCAGCCGCCGAAGCCGGTGCGCCGGGCGGTGAAGCCGTACGTCGGGCCGTCCGGGAGCGTGAACACCCAGCCGGCACCGCGGTGCTCTGGCGCCAGCAGCTGTTCATAGGCGAGCTCGCCGAGCGCTTTGGCGACCAGCGCACGGCCGGCGGCCCGCCAGTCGGCGGACTCAGTGGGCGGGTTCGGGGACATGGTCAACCTCCGGGGCCTGGACAGGGGACGGGCGGGGAGCCACGGCGGCGACCAGTGCGGTCGCCGCGAGCAGTGCGGCGCCGGCGGCCAGCGGCAGGGCGAGATCCACCGTGGCGGTGGCGGTGGCGATCAGGGGCGAGGCCAGCAGCGCGGCGGAGCGGGCTGTCTCGACCAGCGCGAAGCCGGGCCCGCCCGTCCCGACGGCGGCGAAGACGCGCAGGTCGAGCGCCACCGCCAGCAGGCCGAAGCCGGCGCCCAGAGCCAGCCGGCTCGCGCCGACGACGGGTACGGCCGCAGGCGCCATCGCCTGCAGCGCCAGGGCCACGGCCGCCAGGCCGGCGGCGTACGGCAGCAGCCGGTCGCCGAGCCCCGCCTGCAGGCGGCGGGCGTACGGCAGCACCAGCAGTGCGCCGGCGGACGGCAGCAGGAAAAGCACGGCCGCCAGGGACAGGCTGCCGCCGCCGTCCAGCACGAGCGCGGTGAAGAACGGTCGCGGGACCCCGGTGCCGGTGTCGCTGAGGACGGCCAGCAGCAGGACGACGACGACCGGCAGAGCGAGCGCTGCCTGCCGCGGGGGCAGCGACCCGCGCTGCGGCGCGGCGGCCGGCACGGCGACCGCCCCGCCCGGCTGTGCGGCGGGCACCGCGGCTGCCCCGCCCGGCTGTGCGGTGGCGGGTACGGCCACGCGGCGCCACACCAGGACGGCGAGCAGCAGGTCGGCCACGGCGAAGGTCGCCAACCCGAGCCGGGGCGCCGGCAGGGCGAGCACGCCGGCGCCGAGCACGGTCGCGAGCAGCGACGCCCCGTGGAAGACGGCGACCCCGACGAGCACCGCCCCGAGCCGGTCGCCCCGCCCCGGGCGGTCGGTGACGGCGACCAGGGCCGGATAGGCCAGCACCAGCGCGCTCCCCGTCGCGACCGAGCCGGCGGAGGCGAGCGTGAACAGCAGCAGCGTCGGCGCGAGGGCGACCGTCAGGTCGAGCACCGCGGACCCGAGCAGCGCGACCACCAGCAGCCGCGGCAGCGACCAGCGGCGGGCGGCGAGCGCCCACAGCGGCAGCGCGGCCAGACCGGCGATGCGGCAGGCGGTGAGATAGGCCCCGGTCGCGCCGAGCTCCGCGGTACCGAACAGCTCCTCGAGCAGCTGAGGCCAGTACGGCGTCAGTGCCGTCTCGGCGACCAGCTGCAGGGCGACGACCGCGGCCAGCACCCGGGTCGCGGCCAGAGCGCTCACGGTGAACCGAAGCGGGTGAAGGCGCCCTGCTGCGGCGGCACCAGCGGCTGCCCGGTGAGGGCGCCGAGGATCGTCGCGCTGCGCCAGGCGCCGAGACCGAGGTCGGGGGTGCCGACGCCGTGCGTGTGTTCCTCGGCGTTCTGCACGAACAGCGGACCCGGGACGTGCAGGGCGACCCGGTGGTCGGCGTCCACCCGGTAGCGGCCACGCTCGTCGAGGTCGAGCAGGGGAAGCAGCGGCTCGAGCAGAGCGGGCCGGCGGGGGGCGAAGCCGGTGGCCAGCACGACGGCGTCGGTCGTCACGTCGAAGCTGCGGTCCTGCTGCACCTGCCGGCAGGACAGCCGGTACGCCTCGCCCTCGGCGACGGCCGCCTCGACCGCCACCGCGGGCTCGAGCACGGCATCGACCACCCGGCCGCCGACGGTGCGCTCGTACAGCAGGTCGTAGACCTCCGCGATGGTCGAGCTGCTGATGCCCTTGTACAGCTGCCACTGGCTGTGGCGCAGCTCCTCGCGCCGCTGCTCGGGAAGCTCTCGGAAGTAGGCGGTGTAGTCGGGGGTGAAGTGCTCGAGGCCGAGCTTGGAGTATTCCATCGGCGCGAAGGCCGGGCTGCGGGTCGTCCAGCGCAACGACGAGCCGGTCTGCGGCTGGGCCCGCAGCAGGTCCAGGAACACCTCGGCGCCGGACTGCCCGGAGCCGACGACGGCGACCCGGCCGGCCTCGAGCAGGGCCGGGCGGGCGTCGAGGTAGTCGCAGGCGTGCACGACGCGCTTGCCGAGCAGCCCGGTGAAGGCGGCGGGCACCACCGGCTCGGTGCCGACGCTGAGGACCACCGCCCGGGACCGCAGGGTCGTGGCCGCCTGCGTGGCGGTGTCGGTGACGGTGAGGCGGAAGGCGTCGCCGTCCCAGGCGAGCGCGTCGACCCGCTGCCCGAAGCGGCAGGACGTCAGGGACCGCGCCACCCAGCGCAGGTAGTCGTCGTACTCCGCCCGCGGCACCTGGAAGCGCTCGGCGAGGTAGAAGCGGAACAGCCGGCCCGACGCGCGCAGGTAGGACAGGTAGGACCACGGGCTGGTCGGGTCGACGAGGGTGACGAGGTCGGCGAGGAACGGCACCTGCAGCGTGGCGCCCTCGAGCAGCAGCCCCGGGTGCCAGGCGAAGGACTCGCGCTGGTCCAGGAAGACGGCGTCGAGGTCGGGCCGGCCGTCGGCCAACGCCGCCAACGACAGCCCGAACGGGCCCAGACCCACGCCGACCAGGTCATGGGTGCGCATCACAGCTCCCGCAGCGGATTGGGCATGGCGACGTAGACCGACTGGGTGGTCACCGGGCCGTCCAGCTCGTCGCGGCCGTCGACGCCGGTGAGCAGGTTGGCCTTGACCCGCAGGTGGTCGGCGTCCAGCAGGACGGCGGCCGCCGGTGACGGCCTCGGGGTGCGCAGGTGCGCGCGCAGGGTATCGGCGAGCACACGCAGCAGGTCATGCTCCTCGGCCAGCCCTGCGGCGGACAGTGCACCCGCGACGCCGAGCAGCGTGTTGACGCCGAGGTAGTAGACGACCCGGTCGGTCACCAGGGCGTCGTCGAAGACCAGCGACACCCCGTCGCCGACCCCGGGCAGCAGCGCCTGCGCGCGCGCCTCGTGCGAGGCGGCGAGATACCAGCCCTGGTTGTCGCGGTACCAGCCGCGGTCCGGGCGGCCGTCGGCGTCGAGGCCGACGAGCAGGTTCTGCAGGTGGGCCTCGAGCCCGAGGCCGTGCTCGCCGTGCAGCCAGAGCAGTGGAGTGGCGACGGCGGCGAGGAAGCCGCGGTACCAGGACAACGTCGCGGCGGGCCGGCTCAGCTCGCGGCGGGTGGCGAGTCGCTCGACCAGGTCCACGACGACCGGTCGGCCCCGATCCGGGCGCGCGTCCACGAGCGCTCCGGCGCAGGCGATGTCGTCCCTGGCGTCGAAGGGCACGTCTCGGACGACGGTGTCGAGCCCGACCGGGCCGTGGCCGTCGACGCCGACCCACGCGGGGTCGCGGACCAGCGTGAAGCCCGGGTGCGTGGCCGCCAGCGCCCGCCCGACGCCGGCGTCGACGAGCCGGGCGGTGCGGGTGCCGAGGGTGAGCTCGCTGCGCAGGTTGTCGCGCCTGCTGTTGGTGACCCGCAGACCCAGGCTGAGTTTGAGCATCACCGCAGCTCCGGGTCGGCCGACGGTGCGCACCGAGGAGGTCGGCCACCACGGCGCACCGCCGGGGCCGAGGTCGAGCAGGTCGCCCGCGTCGAGCAGCGCAGCCGCAGCCGGCCGCGAGCTCAGCCGTGCGGCCTGCCACGGGTGGGCCGGCACCGGCACGAAGCCGGCCGGCACCCGCACGTCGCCGGCGAGCTCACGCAGCAGCGCCCCCACGTCCAGCCCGGCGCTGCCGGACGCGACGACGCCCTCCCGGGCGGCGTACCAGTGCAGGGGGAAGTGGCCGCGCAGCTCGGGAGCGAGCAGGTCGTCCTCGGCGTCGGGGAGCTCCTCGCGGCTCTTGGCCATCGGGTGGAACGGGTGCCCGGCGAGCAGGTCCTGCTCGGCGGCCAGCCAGCGCGGTAGACCAGCCGGCGGGTCGGGCGCCGCGGCGCGCGCGGCGGCGTAGCGGGCGGTGCGCCGGGCGGAGTCGAGCACGCGGGCGACCGCGGCCTCGGCGTGTACGGCCGGTAGCCCTGCGCGGGCGGCGGCCTCCTCCAGCAGCAGCCGGGCCACGTCGGGCAGGTCGAGCCCGCCCCCGTCGGGCCGGGTGACCTGGCCGAGGTCGTGCTGACCTGTGGGCGAGCGGCGCAGCACGTCGAGGACCAGTGCCCGGCCGGTGGCCGGCAGCGGCAGCTGCAGCAGACCCGGTCCGCCGACGGCGACGCCCGTCTCGCGCAGCCAGCAGCGGAGCAGCACCCGCAGGGTCTCCGCGCCCGCCCGCTGCGGGACCGGGGTGGCGAGCAGGCCCGTCACGCCGACTCCTCGGCGTGACCGGCGGCCACGACGAGGGTGAGCAGCCCCTCGACGTCGGCGACGGTGGCGTCCGGGTTGAGCAGCGTGAGCTTGAGGTGGACGGCCCCGTCGAGCTCGGTGCGCCCGACGACGGCGGTGCCCTCGCGCAGCAGCCGGCGGCGCAGGCCGGCGTTCACCTCGTCGCTGCGCGCCGGGTCGGCGGGCAGGTAGCGGAAGACGACGGTGGTGAGCACCGGCGGCCGGGCCAGCGTCAGCGCCGGCTCGGCCAGCACCCGTGCAGCGGCGACGCGGGCGAGGTCGCAGCAGGTGTCGACGCGCTGCCCGAGGCCACGTCGACCCAGCGCCCGTAGCGTCACCGCGATCTTCAGGACGTCGGCCCGCCGGGTGGTGCGCAGCGATCGGCCGAGCAGGCTGGTGTAGCCGACCTGCTCGTCGTCGGCCGGGTTGAGGTAGACGGCACGCCGGTCCAGCGGCGCGAATGCCCCGGGTTCGCGGGTCAGCAGGATCCCGGCGGCGACGGGCTGCCAACCCAGTTTGTGCAGGTCCAGTGACACGCTGTCAGCCCGCTCCAGCCCGGCGAGCAGCGGCGCGTGCCGGTCGGAGAACAGCACGCCGCCGCCGTAGGCCGCGTCCACGTGCAGCCAGCCGCCGACGGCATGCACGAGGCGCCCGGTCTCCTCCAGCGGGTCGATGCTGCCGGTGTCGGTGGTGCCGGCGGTGGCGACGACGACGGGGCGCTCGTCTGCCGGGGCGTCCCGCAGCAGTGCGGCGAGCGCCATCATGTCCATCCGCAGGTCGGCATCGACCGGGACGGCGACCACCGGGGGCAGGCCGAGCAGGTGCGCCGCGCGGTCGACGGAGAAGTGCGCCAGCGCACTGGCGTAGAGCCGGACCGGCGTCGGCGCGGCGTCGCGGGCCAGGAGCAGCGCCGTGTAGGTGGAGCCGGTGCCGCCCGTGGTGAGCACTCCTGCCCCGCCGGGCATGCCCGCCAGATCGGCGAGTGCGGCCACGACCCGTTGCTCGAGCACGGTGGCGGCCGGCGCCTGGTCCCAGCTGTCCAGCGACTGGTTCAGGGCGCTGGCCACCAGGTCGGCGGCGACCGCGACGGCGAGCGGTGGGCAGTGCAGGTGGGCTGCGCACCGGGGGTCGGCCGGATCGGCGGCGCCTGCGGCGACCGCCGTGACCAGTGTCTGCAGCGCCCGGGCCTCCCCGACGCCGTCCCGCGGCAGTGCCTCGCCGTCCAGGGCCAGGTCGACCGAGGCGGCGACGTCGGCCGGTGTGCCGCGCGGCACCGGCCCGCCGCGCAGCCGCCGGCCGTCCTCCAGGGCGCCGAGGGCGACGGCGACGAGCGCGTCGAGGCCGGCCGCAGCCGGCGCCGGCGCCAGCGTCGTCGCGGTCATGCCCGGTGCTCCCGCTCGGCGGCGGCCAGTGCGTCGCCCAGCCGGTCGAGGACGTCCGCGAGCTGCGCGTCGGTCATCACCAGCGGCGGTAGCAGCCGCAGCACGCTGTCGTGCCGCCCGCCGAGCTCGACGATCAGCCCTCGCCGCAGGCACTGGGCGCGTACGGCCAGTGCCAGGCCGGGTGCGGCGGGCCGCGCGCCGAGCTCGTCCGGGGCGGCTCCCGGCTCGACCAGCTCGACGCCCACCATGAGGCCACGGCCGCGCACCTCGCCGATGCCCGGGTGCTGGGCCTGCAGCCCGCGCAGCCCGGTGAGCAGTCGCGCTCCGAGGGCCTCGGCCCGCTCCGGCAGCCGCTCGGCCCGCACGTGCCGCAGTGTCGCCGCGCCGGCCGCCATCGCCAGCGTGGTGCCCCGGAAGGTGCCGGCGTGGGCACCCGGTGCCCAGGTGTCCAGGTGCTCGGCGTAGACGATGACGGCCAGCGGCAGGCTGCCCCCGATCGCCTTGGAGAGCACGAGCACGTCCGGCTCGATCCCGGCCGCGTCGAGGGCCCACATCGAGCCGGTGCGGCCCACGCCGGTCTGCACCTCGTCGACCACCAGCGGGATGCCGCGCTCGCTGGTGATCCGGCGCATGTCGCGCAGCCATTCCGGTGGTGCCGGCACCACTCCGCCCTCGCCCTGCACCGCCTCGAGCACCATCGCACCCGGTCGGACCACGCCGCCGTTGGGGTCGTCGAGCAGCCGCTCGACGTAGCGCGCCGAGAGCTGGGCGGTGGCCTCGCCGCCGACGCCGAACGGGCAGCGGTACGGGTAGGGATAGGGCAGCCGGACGGCCTCCGCCGCGGCGCCGACCATGGGCTCCTTCGCGGCCTGCCCGCCTGAGGCGGCGAGCGCCCCGGCGGTCATCCCGTGGTAGGCGCCGGTGAAGGCGGCGACGCCGCCGCGGCCGGTGGCCGTACGGGCCAGCTTGAGTGCGGCTTCGACCGCGTCGGTGCCGGCGGGGCCGCAGAAGTGCACCCGGCCCGACCGCGCCAGACCGGGCGGGAGTACGGCGAACAGCGCGTCGGTGAACTCGTCCTTCTCCGGCGTCGCGATGTCCAGGGCGTGCCAGGGGGCGCCGCGCTCGATGACCCGGGTGACCGCTTCCACGACGACCGGGTGGTTGTGGCCGAGTGCGAGGGTGCCGGCGCCGGACAGGCAGTCCAGGTAGCTGCGCCCGTCGGCGCCGGTGACGGTCATCCCGGCGGCATGCACCGGAACCATGCGGAAGGTGCGGGCGTAGGTGCGGGCTGCCGACTCGCGGGCCTCCTGCCGGGCAAGGACGGCGTCGCGGGTGCGGGTCGAGCTGTCGAGAGTCAGCGGGCTGTCAAGGGCGACTGTCATGTGGCGGGCTCCGTGCTGCGAGGGGGTGGGACGAGCAGGGACATGGGCGTGCCGACGACGGCGCGGGTGGCGGGGGGGTGGCCGAGAAAGGGCTGTAGGGCGAACTCCCACCCGTACGCTCCGGCCTGCGGGAAGACCACGACGTCGCCGGCGCGGATGCGGGGGACGGTGACGTCGCGGACGAGGACGTCCTCGGGGGTGCACAGCTCCCCGACGACAGTCACCGGTGCGTCGCGCACCTCGGGCCGGGGCAGGCCCGCGGGCCACGCCTCGACGGGCAGCACGGCGACAGGGAAGGGAAAATCCTCCGTGGCAGGCAGTGCGTAGCCGCCGATCCCGCCTCGGACGACGACGAAAGTCGCTGCGCCGCAGGGTTTGACGTCGACCACCTCCGCGGCGTACCAGCCGCAGTCGGCGGCCAGCCAGCGGCCGGGCTCGAGGGCGACCTCCACCCCGGCGGGCGGCGTCAGCGCGTCCAGCACGTCGGCCAGCAGTGCGAGGTCCAGCGCGTCCTGGCCGCCGTACGCGACGCCGAGGCCGCCACCCACGTCCACCCAGCGCAGGTCGACGCGATGCGCCGCCGCGGTGCGGCCGGCCCAGTCCAGGCACCAGCCGACGTACGCCGCATGAGCGCGGGCGTCCCGGTTGCCGCAGACTGCGTGGACGTGGAAGCCGACGAGGTCCAGGCCGGGCAGCCGGCGGGCCCGCTCGAGCACCTCCGGCACGTCGGCCTCGGCAACGCCGAACGGGGAGGGGCGGCCGCCCATCGTCAGGGTGCCGGTGACGGTCATCCGCGACGGGTTGACCCGCAGGCCGACCCGCACCCGCTCCCCGCGTTCCTGTGCCAGCGCCGACAGCCGGCCCAGCTCGAGCAGGCTCTCGGCGTGCACCACCTCCACCCGGGTGTCGAGCAGAGCCCCCAACAGTCCCGGCGTCTTGGCCGGGCCGGCGGCCGCCAGCCGCACCGGCCGGCCTGCGGCGCGCAGCACGTCGGCGGCCGCGATCGCCTCGGCCGGTGAGGCGACCTCGAAGCCGTCGACGCCTCCCGGTGCGGCCAGTGCCTCCAGCACAGGTCGGAAGCGGTTGGCCTTGACGGCGTAGAGCAGTGTCGCCCAGGTCGGCAGGACCGCCCGCAACGCACGGGCGCGGTACGCCGCGACCGCCGGGTCGTACCAGTAGCCGCTCACCGGCTCGGCGGCGCCGGCGACCGCGTACAGGGACTCGCGCAGGGCTCGGGGGAGCGTCTGGACGCCGAGGGCGGTGCCGCAGGCGGTGCCTGCGGCGCTGGCCGGCAGCAGCACGGGGGACCTCCTGTAGCGGGGGACATCTGGATCTTTCTTAGGGGACCCTAAGTTAGGGCAGGGGTACTTTACTCACACGATGGCGTCCAATGTCCAGTCCGCGTAGGCACGCGGCAGCCGGCGCGTATGCCGGCCGATGGGCATGCCGCACCGCTTCGCTGATTGGCCCCGGACACCCGGGGCAGGGGCTCGATGGCGCAGAACCGGAGCCCGCCACGAACGTGGCGCTCCCTCAGCGGACGAGGAGACGGGACATGGACTACGGCAGCACAGTGACCACGGACCTGAGCTTCGACCAGGCGGTCGCCCGCACCCGGGAAGCCTTGGGGGAGCAGGGCTTCGGGGCGCCGCGCCGGCTGGCCGTACAGCGCTGACGCCTTTCAGCAACCAGGCGACCTGCGCAGTGACCGAACCCTCCGGCAGCGCCCCCGTCGTGATCGTGGGGGGCGGCCACAACGGCCTGGTCGCCGGCTGCTACCTGGCCAAGGCCGGTCGGCGCGTCCTCGTCCTCGAGGCGAGCGGCACGCTCGGCGGCGGGTCGCGCACCGAGGAAACCCTTCCCGGCTACCGCTTCAACACCCACGCGGCCGCGCACAACATCATCAACATGACGTCGATCCCGGCCGAGATCGACCTCGCCGGCGCCGGGCTCGAGTACCTCCCGATGGAGCCGTTCGCGACCGGCTTCTTCCGGGACGGCCGGATCGTGCGCTTCTCGCGCGACATCGAGCAGACGGTCGCCTCGATCGCCGAGCACGACCGGGCCGACGCCGAGGCGTACCGCGTGTTCATGCACCAGGCGGTTCCGCTGGTGAAGACGGCCGTCACCGGTCTGGAGAGCGGCTCGAGCGCCGGCGGGGTGCTCAAGGCGACCGGCAGCAAGCTCTGGCCGCTACTTCAGGGGCTGAAGCGCTCGGGCGGCCCGATCGGGCTGGCGCACGACCTGGTCACGCCGTACGGCTCGCTGCTCGAGCGGGTGCTGCGCTCCGATCTCACCCGGGCGCCGGTCTCGTCGTTCGCCAGCCACAGCTCGGCCGGTCCGCATCAGCCGGGCGGTGCCTTCTACGTCTTCTGGCAGGCCGCCTACCACCTGTTCGGGCAGTGGCACCCGCGCGGTGGGTCGCAGGCGCTGACCGACGCCCTCGAGCGGCGGCTCGTCGGCTGGGGCGGCGAGGTCCGCACCGGCGCGGCAGTCGCGCGGATCGACGCCGCGGGCGGCCGCGCCCGGGCCGTCGTGCTCGAGGACGGCGAGCGGGTCGAGGCCGCCGCGGTCATCTCGGCCGTCGACGTGCAGACCGCGCTGCTGGACCTGCTCGATCCGCCGCTGGCCGGCGACGCCGGGCGGGACCTGTCGGCGGCACACCGCGGCAACGCCGTCCAGCTCGTCGTGCATCTCGCGACAGACAAGCTCCCGCCCTATCCCGGTGCCCGCGAGGGCGACTGGAACGGCCTGCAGTCCCACGTCGACTCCATGCCCCAGCTCACCCGGGGCTTCCTGGCCGCCGAGGCGCGGCGGCTGCCCGACCCACCGCCGACCTACTGCTTCACCCCGAGCGTGTACGACGACAGCCTGGCCCCGGCCGGCCACCACACCGTCTACCTGGCCTGCCCGAGCGCGCCGTACGACGTGGACGGCGGCTGGGAGAGCCACGCCGAGTCGTTCGCCGACGCGATGGTCGAGCAGGTCGAGCAGCACGCACCCGGCTTCCGCGACAGCATCCTGGCGCGCACTGTCCGGACGCCGACCCTCATGGCGCAGGAGCTGCGCTGGCCGGGCGCGCACCCGATGTACCTCGACATCAGCCTGGACCAGCTGGCCTTCCTGCGCCCGACCCGCAGGCTGTCCGGGCACACCGTCCCCGGCGTGCAGGGGCTGTTCACCTGCGGCGCGTCCACGGCGCCGGTCGGCGGCATCGCCGGCAGCAGCGGCAAGGCCGCCGCGCTGCAGCTGTTGAAGGCGTCCTGAGAGCGCGGGCGCCGCAGGACGCGCGCGCCACGACCACATCACCGTCCCTCGGTCCGGCTCATACCGGTCCGGCTATCCGGCGCCGGCCTGCGCATGTGAAGGCCGACGAGATGCGCTCGCGGCCGTTTCAGCCGTGCGGGGTGGCCGCGACGAATTCGGCCACCACCCGCGCGAGCTGCGGGCCCACGTCCTCCTGCAGGAAGTGGCCGCCGCCCTCGAGCGTCACGTGCCCGCGATCTGCCGCTCCCGGGACGAGCTTGCGAAACACCTTGTCGCCCCCGCGCGTGATGACATCGGAGTCCGAGAACGCGGTGAGGAACGGCAGGTCCCAGCTCGACAGCACCTCCCACGCTGCGCGGTTGGCGTCTGCCGCCGGGTCGTCCGACCGGGTCGGCACCAGCGTCGGGAAGACCCGCGCGCCGGCCTTGTAGCTGTCGTCCGGGAAGGGGGCATCGTAGGCCGCGACCACCTCCGGTGCGAGCGGTGTGGCGCACCCACCGGACACGATCCGGCCGACGCGGAAGTCCGGCGTCTCCTGCGAGTAGCGCTGCCAGGCCAGGAACGCCTCGCTCATCTGCTGGTCGCCCGTGGGCAGCCCGGTGTTGGCGACCACCACACGCGCGAAACGGTCGGGGTTCTCCGCGACCAGGCGCAGTCCGACCAGCCCGCCCCAGTCCTGCCCGACGAACGTCACTCCGTTCAGCACGAGCTCGTCGAGCAGCGCCTGCCGCATCCACTCGACGTGCCGGGCATAGGTGTAGTCGCTGCGCTCGACGGGCTTGTCGGACCGGCCGAACCCGACCAGGTCCGGCGCGACGACGCGTAGTCCCGCCTCGAGCAGGATCGGGATCATCTTCCGGTACAGAAACGACCACGACGGCTCGCCGTGCAGCAGCAGTACCGGCGGAGCGTCGCGTGGCCCCTCGTCGACGTACGCGACGCGCAGCCGGCCGCCGTCCCCGTCGTCGACGTGGACGTAGTGGGGCGTGTACGGGAAGTCAGGCAGGTCGGCGAACCGGGCCTCGGGGGTGCGCAGGGCCTTCATCAAGGGGCTCCTCGGCAACGGAGGCAGGGACGCGGCGACGTTAGCGGTGCGGTACCGACTCGCGCTGAGGTGCAGCGTCTCCGCCGCGATGCGGGAGTGCGACTCGCCGTCCGACGTCCAGGACGTGGAGAACAACGTCCGCCCGCCCGGCGTGGGCGCCGGGGGGGGGGGGCGGAACCGCCGTCAGGCGGCCTGGTCGAGGGCGGGGTAGTCGATGTACCCGGCGTCGGTGCCGCCATAGAAGCTCGTCTCGTCCGCGGGGTTGAGCGGCGCGTCGAGCTGCAGGCGCTGGACCAGGTCGGGGTTGGCGAGGAACGCCCGGCCGACAGCGACCAGATCAGCAGGCCCGCCGAGCAGCCCCTGCAGGTTCTCCGGCGTGGTCGGCAGGCTGAAGGCGGCGTTGACGATGAGCGTCCCGGACCACGCCTGGCGGATCTGCTCGGTGACGGCGGCAGGACCCTCGACGACGTGCAGGTAGGTGAGCCCCAGCGGCGCGAGCCCGGCGACGACCGCGGCGTACACAGCCTCGGTCTCGTGCTCGACGATGTCGTTGAAGGAGTTGGCCGGCGACAGCCGGACTCCCACGCGCTCGCCGCCGACGGCGGCCGCCACCGCAGTCGTGACCTCGATCAGGAACCGGGCGCGGTTCTCGGCGCTGCCGCCGTACCGGTCGGTGCGGGAGTTCGTGCCCTCGGCCAGGAACTGGTGCGGCAGGTAGCCGTTCGCGCCGTGGACCTCCACGCCGTCGAAGCCGCCCTGCTCGACGGCCAGGCGCGCGGCGTCGGCGTACTGCTGCACGATGCCGGCGATCTCGTCGGTCTCCAGCGGGCGGGGGTCCATGAAGTCCTGCAGGCCGGAGGGGGTGAAGACCTGGCCGGCCGGGCGGACCGCGGACGGCGCGACCGGACGCTCACCTCCGGGCTGCAGCGACGGGTGGGAGATGCGTCCGGCGTGCATGATCTGCAGGTAGATGTGGCCGCCCTGCCCGTGGACGGCGTCGGTCACCTGCCGCCAGCCGGCGGCCTGCTCGGCGGTGTGGATGCCGGGCGTGAGCGGGTAGCCCTGGCCGACGGCGCTGGGCTGGGTGCCCTCGGTGACGATCAGCCCGGCGGTGGCGCGCTGTGCGTAGTAGGTGATCATCGAGGCGGTCGGCACGCCGTCGGCGCCGGCGCGGTTGCGCGTCATCGGCGCCATCACCAGCCGGTTGGCCAGCACCAGGTCACCGAGGCGGTAGGGGGAGAAGAGGGGCGAGGTCATGGCGAATCTCCTTCAGGGATTGGGGTCTCACGGAGGGGACCGGTGTGCCTCACACTGCACGCCGGCCGACACCGTGTGTGTTCAGGACAGGTCGAAAGCGCCGTCGGTGATGGCGGGACCGGCGGCGTCCCCAGCGAACAGCGCGAACAGCACGATCGCGCCCCCGACGAGCGCGATGTTCTTCATGAACTGCGCCTGCTCGGTCGCCGTGGCCTGAGGGTCGCTCTCCTTCCAGAAGGCGTGGAAGACGAAGGCGGCGACCACCAGGAACGCCGCGAGCGCGAGCGCGCCGAGGTCGCCGACCACGCCGAGCACGACGGACAGCGCGCCGAGCACGAGCACGACACCCGAGACGATCACACCTGCTTTGGCGGCGGGGAGCTTGCGGTACTGCGCGTACTGCGTCATGGCCTCGGTCTTGGTCAGGTGGCCCACGGCCGATCCCAGGAACAGCAGGGCGAACAGGACCCTGCCGATGACGAGAAGGGTGTCCATCAGAACCTCCAGGAGTTGCGAGAGCTGGTTGCATTAGCAACCATACGGGCCGCTCTGTTCCCGATGAGCTTGCGGAGCGGGATCGCTGCACAGCTCCGGCGCACATGGCCACTACACCTTCCCGCAGGTGGAAGGTCAACCAGGTGTCTGCACGCGCCCACGGGGCACGCCGTCCCTCGACAGGCAGACGAGTTGACCGAGGGACAGGAGCATTGTCATGGTCAAGTGGATGCATGCGAAGGGCGTCACGAGCGGCCACATGTACGCGACAGCTGCCGCGCACATCGCGGCAGTGACGCTCATGTGGGTGAAGGCCGAGCGCGCGGGAGACGCGACCAGGCAGCGGCGGGCTCTCGCGTTGAGCCTGTGCCCACCGATCTACCAGTTGTGGGGCATCTCCCTGAAGCTCGAGGAGACGCGACCGGCGGCGTAGCCGCGGCGCCGCTCGCCGTCAGCTCCGGGCCGCCACTGCGTTGACATGCTCGATGATCCGGCAGGTCGCGCCGTCGACCTCGGGGATGCTGTCGGCGGCGGCGCGCAGCTCCCGCAGCTCGCCGCGCAGAGCGCGCAGCTCGGCGATGCGTCGCTCGATGCCGCGCAGCTGCTTGCTGATGACGTCGCGGACGTAGGCGCACGGCGGCTCACCCTCGTCGCGTAGCCGGAGGATCTCGGCGACCTCTTCCAGGGACAGGCCGAGCCGCTGGGCGGTCTTGATGAACGTCAGCCGGGCTGCGTCGGTCTCGGTGTAGTCGCGGTACCCGCCGGAGGTGCGTGGCGCGAGGGGGATGAGCCCGATCTGCTCGTAGTACCGGATCGTCTTGGTGTTGATGCCGAGTTGGTCAGCAAGCTCGCCGATGCGCATGGTGCCCTCACGCTGGTACAGGGGTCGGAGCCGACCTTGTCCTTCTACCTACTGGAATGTCAACCGGCCCGTCGGTGCGGCCCGTGCCGAGGAGGAGCAGATGAGCGAGCGGCGCAGCGCCCAGGAGGTGCTGGACGACCACCTCGACACGAGCCTGAACGGCGCTCTCAAGGACGATCTCGAACGGAACTACGCACAGGACGTCTCGATCGTGTCGAACTGGGGCGTCATACACGCTGACCCCGGGCGGCTGAGCCGCCGCGTCGGTGCTCCGCTGCCTCGTCACCGGAACGCCCCACGAGGCTGCCTTGACCTTCCAGTAGGTGGAATGCCTAGCGTGCGTGTCCTCCGAGCTCGAGGAGGACCCGATGGCACAGCAGAGTTTTCAGGTGCAGGACATCCACTGCGGTGCGTGTGAAGACGCGATCCGCAAGTCGCTGGCCCGGATGGACGGCGTCCGGGTCGTCGAGCCCGACGCCGCAACCAACTGCGTCGAGGTCGTCTACGACGAGAGCCAGACCGGCGAGGGGGCGATCGCCGAGCGGCTCGCGACCGCCGGCTACCCCGTCGTCAGGTAGTCCCACGCCGCACTCTCCGACGAAGGCAGGCACCCGATGAGCACGCCGACCAGGACGGACGCCGATGCGCTGTGGGCCGAGGAGCCCAGCAGCCTGGAAGGCCATGTGCGGATCAGGGCACGCATCGCCGGGCTGCACTGCTCGCTGTGCACCGGCACCATCGAGAAGGCCCTCGGCCGACAGGAGGGGGTCCACAAGGTCGCGGTGAGTCTGACCCACGAGCAGGCACTGGTCGACTACGACCCCGCGCTGATCGAGCCGGAGCAGATCCTCGGGACGCTACGCGACATCGGCTACGACCTGTACGACCCGCGCAAGCTCCGGCCGTACGAGGAGGAAGAAGCCGACCTCGTCCGGGAGGGCAAGCGGCTGCTCGCCGCGATCGGCGCGAGCCTCACCGCGATCGCCCTGATCCTCGAGGTCTCCGGGATCTGGTCGGTGCTCGTCCCAGCGTCGGTCGTCGCCCTGATGGTCCCGGTCGCCTACGCCCTGCTGCGTCCCGCCGGCCGTGGGCGGGCCGCCGCCGGCGCCGTCGGCATCGTGACTCCGGCAGTGCTCGGGTATAGCGCACGGGAGAGCGGGCTGCTCGGTGACACGACTGTCAGTCTGGTCGTCGGCGCTCTCGCGCTCGTCGTGGTGTTCGGGGTCGCCCCACACATCCTGCGGATGGCCTACCAGGCCGGCCGGAGGCGGATCCTGAACCAGCACGTCCTGCTGGAGGTCGGCGCGTTCGCCGGGATCGCCGGCGGCCTGGTGGGGCTGACCGGCGCCTTCGAGGACTACCCGACGGCGCCGTTCTTCGCCGTGACGGTGCTCGTCGCGAATTACCACATCTTCAGCGAGTGGCTGTCGTTGCTGGTCAAGACCCGGTCGAGCCAGGCTGTGAAGAAGCTTTTGGACCTGCAGCCCGACACCGCCCGGGTCTTCGCCGATGGGGTCGAGACCGACACGCCGATCGACCAGGTCGCGGTGGGCGATGTGGTGCGGGTGCGCCCGGGCGAGCGCGTCCCGGTCGACGGGCAGGTCGCCGACGGCTACTCCACGCTCGACGTGTCGCTGGTCACCGGTGAGCCGGTGCCGGTCGAGCGCAGCGCCGGGGAGGACGTCGTCGGGGGGTCGATCAACGGCTCCGGCACGCTGCTGGTCCGAGCAACCCGGGTCGGGACGGACAGCTTCCTGGCTCAGGTCGTGCGGCACGTCGAGGACGCCCGCGCGCTCAAGCCCGGGATCCTCCATCTGGTCGACCGGGTCCTGCGCGTCTACACGCCCACCGTTCTGGTCGTCTCCGCCCTCGCGCTGACGGGCTGGCTGCTCGGGTCGTGGCTGATCGCGGGAGAGGCCGACGTCCGCCGGGCAGTGTTCGCCGGGCTGGGGGTGCTGGTCATGGGCTACCCGTGCGCGGTCGGGATCGCGGCACCGCTGGCGATCGTCCGTGCCGCCGGCGAAGCGGCCGACCTCGGGATCATCATGCGGACCGGTGAGGCGTTCCAGACGTTCGGCCAGGTCCGCACGGTCCTGCTCGACAAGACCGGGACGCTGACCGAGGGCCGCCCCGCCGTCCGGGAGATCGTGTCCCTGGTGGGCGACGGTGAGCTCATCACGCTGGCCGCCGCCGCCGAGTCCTCGTCCGAGCACCCGCTGGCGCGTGCGGTCGTCCGGGCGGCGAAGGAGCGCGGCCTGACGGTCCCGCCCGCTGAGCAGTTCGAGTCGGTCACCGGATTCGGCGTCCGCGCCCGCGTCGCCGGTCAGGCGGTGCTGGTCGGCCGTCCGGGGTTCCTGTCCGACGGGGGCGTCGACCTCGAGCGGATGCGCGCCCGGATGGACCAGCTGGAGAGCACCGGCCGCACGGTCGTCGTGGTCGCCGCCGACGGCCGTCCGCTCGGGCTGATCGCGCTCGGCGACGCGCTGCGCACCGACGCCGCCGACGCTGTGGCCCGGCTGCGCGACGCCGGGATCACCCCGATCCTGGTGACCGGCGACAACGCGCGCGCCGCCGCGCACGTGGCCGGCGAGCTCGGCATCGACGACGTCCGCGCCGGCGTGCTGCCCGAGGCCAAAGCCGACATCGTGCGCGAGTTCCAAACCGGCGGCCAGCGGGTCGCGATGGTCGGCGACGGCATCAACGACGCCCCGGCCCTCATGCAGGCCGACGTCGGCATCGCGATGGGCGGCGGCACCGACATCGCCGTGGACAGCGCCGACATCATCGTCGTCCGTGACGACCTGCACGCCGTCCTGACCGCCCGCGACATCAGCCGCTCCAGCTACCGCCGCACCCGCCAGAACGTCGGCGTCGCGTTCCTGTTCAACGGCATCGGCATCCCCGCGGCCACGACGGGGCTGGTCTACCCGGTCTGGGCGATGGTCGCCATGGCCGCCTCCGTCACGCTCATCTTCGTCAACTCCCTCGGCGGGCGGCCGTCTCTGCTGTTCGATGCGATCAGCAGCGTCGGACGGCAAGCCGACAGCGAGCCCGAGCCGGAAGCCGTCCCTGGCTCGACTCTGTCGCCAGCTGCCGACGGCCGGCCGCCCCAGAGAGAGTGACGCACTGCCTGGCCGCGCACCTCCCCAGCATCGGTGTGCTGGGGAGGTGCGC
>JBBDWV010000051.1:0-18865 GCA_040902655.1 Mycobacteriales bacterium | reverse complement strand
CCCCCCCCCCGGCTCGGGGCCGATGCTGCCCGACGTCAGGGCCGCCCTTGCTGCCGTTCGCCCGTAGCAGCCGGAACAGCCCGCGGGCAGGCGTCGACGCGAAGACGAGCCGCAGCCACGTCCGCAGTCGCAACGGTCCCCTCAGGGGCGGCGTCGCAGCAGCCTCCAGCCCAGCTCGGTCGTCGCCGCGACGCCCAGCCCGAACACCAGATGGCCGACGAGGCCGCGGACGTGCGTCGCGAGCGGGTACGCCCGGTTCGGCGCACTGAACCCCATGGCCGGCGTCATCATCTCGTCGGCGATCAGCGACATGGCCGCTCCGGTCGCGAGGCCGGCCGGGACCGGCCCGAGCGAGGTCCGCCGGCGCAGCACGGCGTACAGCGGAGCCCACTGGATCGCCAGGCCGTAGTGGAACGCCAATGACAGGCGCTCGAGCTGCTCGTCGGACAGGTCCAGCCCGACCATGTCGGCGGCCTTGCGGGCGGCGAGCGCGTACGGCGGCCCGGGCCGAACCTCGTCCTCGCGCCGGCGGTCGGCCTCGCTCTCGAGCTCGTACAGCTTCATGCCTACCGGCTCCATCACCTTGGTGCCGACGTATCCGGCGACCGGAGCGAGTGCGAGATCGGTCAACAGCGTTGTGGCCATGGCTGTCCTCCACGTGATCGGAATACAGCAGGCGTGCCCTGGCCGCCCTGCAGTACACACATCCGCATGCCCGGATGTTAGGGTCTCTGCACACCGGACGAAGTGAGGTGCCATGAGCCAGGAGCGCCGTACCGGAACGCTGTTGCCGTCCGAGTCTGCGGGGCGTGCCGTGATCGCGAAGTTCTTCCGGGCGCTGGGTGATCCCTCGCGGCTGCGGCTGCTGGAGTTCGTCCTGCGCGGGGAGAAGACGGTCAGCGAGTGCGTGGAGCACATCGGGCTCGCGCAGAGCCGCGTCTCCTCCCACCTGGCCTGCCTGGCGGACTGCGGCTTCGTGCAGGTCCGCCGTGCGGGCCGTTTCAGCTACTACCGGGTCGTGGACCCGCGCGTGGCCGATCTCGTGCTGCTCGCCCGAGCCGTGTCTGCGGACAACGTCGCCGCGCTGAGCGAGTGCCTGCGCATCGACGGCGAGGAACAGTCGTGAGTGGACAGAGCAGCAAGCTCGTCGCCGGGTTCATCGTTCTGCACGTGCTCTGCTGCGGCCTGCCGCTGCTGATTGCCGCCGGCGCGTTCGCCAGCTTCGGCGCAGTGCTCGGCAACGGGACGTGGGTCACGGTGGGGATTGTCACGCTGGCAGCTGCGATCCTCGTGAGGTTCCGGCGGGCTCGGCGCAGCAACGGCGCCGCGTGCTGCGTTCCGGCGGCTCCTGCGAGGGGCCTCATCGAGAGCGGGCGTGTGCGGCCAGCGTCCTGGTGCTCCTGACGGTGTCGGCCGCCCTGGCCAGCGGCGCGATGGCCAGGACTGTCCGTCGGGCGTTGCCCTACGTCGGCCGCGTCTCCGGAGGGGTGCTCGTCCTGTCCGGGGCGTACCTGGTCGCCTACTGGACGCCGCAGCTGACCGGCAATCCCGAGCGCACCGCGCTCACTCGCGGCGGCGGCCTCATCGCCGGCAGCGTCACGGAGTGGCTGCAGCAGCGCACGTCGCTCGTCGCCGTGCTCGCGTCCGCCGTCGTGCTCAGTGTCGCTGCGCTGTCCCTGCTCGCCTCTCGCCGGAGCAGCCGCGCCGACCTGGCGGCGGCCGATGACTGCTGCTGAGCGGCTGCCAGCGTCATCGTCACCCGAGCAGCCAGTCGAGCTCCTCGACCACCGGCGGCGAGACGTCGGTGAGCTGGGGGTGGACAGATACCGCTCTTTTGAGTCGAGCAGCACCGCGAGCACGACCCGCTGCGGCTTCTGGTCTGCACTCAGGCGCAGCAGCTGGTGGGCATGTCGGAGCGGAACAGGCCGGCCGCGATACGCAGCGCCTCGGCCATCGTGAGGTAGGGCGCCCAGGTGTCGGCGAGGTCGTCGACGGTGAGACCGAACTTGATGGCATAGGTCGCGGCGAGCATCACGTCGCCGGCGCCGTCGAGGGCGGCGTGCACGCCGAGGACCTTGCGGCTGTCGGCGTCGATGACGAGCTTGAGCGCTCCGCGGGTGTCCCGGTTGGCCAACGCCCGCGGGATGTCCTGGGCGCCGAGCACCCGGCAGTCGCACGAGTGCCCGGCCGCCAGCGCCTGCTCCTCGGTGAGGCCGGCGGAGCCGAGCTGTGGCGTGGTGAACGTGACGCCGGGAAGCCCGCGGTAGTCGACGGTGGCCGGCTCGCCCAGCGCGCCGGCGGCGGCGACGTGCCCGGTCTGCGCGGCCACGTAGACGTACTGCGGCGCACCGCTGACGTCGCCGGCGGCGAAGATGCGTGGGTTGGTGGTGCGCTGATGGGCGTCGACGACGACGAACCCGCGCTCATCGGTCTTCACGCCCGCGGCGTCCAGTCCGAGATCGCCGGTGTCGGCGAACCGGCCGGTCGCGATCAGCAGCCGCTCGCCGCTGACCTCCGCCCTGCTGCCGGTGCGCACCAGCACGCCGCTCGGGGTGCTCTCGACGGCGACGGCGCGTTCCTCGACGAGGGCGATGCCGTCGTCGGTGAACACGCCGCGGAGCACGTCGGCGAGCTCCGGCTCGGTGTGCGGCGCGAACCGGCCGACGACCGTGACCGCCACGCCGAGGTGCGCCCACAGCTGCGCCTGCTCCAGCCCCACGTAGCCGCCGCCGAGCACGACCATCGAGCTGGGCAGCTCGGTCAGCTCCATCGCCGTGGTGGAAGTCAGGTGCTCCACGCCGCCCAGGCCGGGCAGGTCAGGGAGGTGCGGCACGGCGCCGGTCGCCACCACGTACGCCGGCGCGGTGATCCGCTCACCGTCGACGTCCAGGGTCTGCTCGTCGACGAACCGCGCATGGCCGTACCGGACAGGAAAGCCGTGTGCGTCGGCGACGTCGGCGTACTTGCCCTGTCGCAGCCGGTCGATGAGCTCCTGCTTCTGCGCCATCAGCGCCGGCAGGTCCACCCCGTCGGCGCTGGTCGTCACCATCGGAAACGCCGTGTTGACCGACGCGCGGTGCCGCTGGCCTGCGGCGGCGAGCAGGTTCTTGCTCGGCACGCAGCCGACGTTCAGGCAGGTCCCGCCCAGAACGTCGTGCTCGACGAGCAGGACGCTCTTTCCGCGGAATCGCGCCTCGATGCCGGCGGCGAACGCCGCACCGCCGGTGCCGAGCACGACCAGGTCGTAGTTCTCACTCATCGATACCTCTTTCTGGTCGGAGGGGTGTCACCTGTCCCGCCCCCGTTCCGTCCGCGCCTGGCTCCTGCACCGAACAACGTACTAGAAAACCGGATAAGCGGATACGGCGATGTGCTTTCGGTCGTCGCTGACGCGCCCGGCCGTCTACGCACGCACGCCCCTCGCCACGGAAACAACCGCGAGGCCGCGGTGGGCTCGCTCCGTACCGGGTGTCAGGACGGTCGCGTGTCGGGCGGCTGGTCGCCGTCTGGCCGGACGCGAGAAGCACCTGCACGCGCGGAGCGAAGTACCGCGACCCGGTCTCCCATGTGCAGGGTGATGTCGCGGCGCGGGTCAGCGAACAAGGCTCCCTCAGGGCGTAGGACCGACACCACGAGATCGTCAAGCTGCGACGCTTGCCGTCCGTCTTCCTCGGCAGTGATGAGCCGCTCGACCAGCTCGAGGCCATGATTCGGGTCGAGGAGCTGTTCGAGGACTGCGCCCTTGGCCGGGCTCGTGAGGTTGGCTGCCAGTCGGCGCCCGGCAGAGTCCGCGCTGACCATGACGCTGTTGGCGCCGCTGTCCCGCATGAGCTGGGCGTTCTCGTTCTTCTTCACGGCGCCGATGATCGTGGCCGTCGGGTTGAGCCTGCGTGCGGTCAGGGTCACGAGCACGGCGGTGGCATCGTGAGGCACGGCCACGATGGTCCGCTGAGCCTTGTCGATGACGGCGGCGCGCAGGATGTCGTCGCGCGTGCCGTCACCGACGATCGCCACCAGTCCCCGATCCCGGGCGTCCTCGATTCGCTCGAGATCGTCGGTGACGACGACCAGACTGGATCTGTCCTCTCCCTCGGCAAGGAGGTGGTCCGCGGCCGCCCGGCCCTTGGTGCCGAACCCGACGATCACCGTGTGTCCGCGGACCGTGCGCTGCCAGCGCGCGACGCGCAGACGGTCACGTCCGGTTCGGGCCAGAACCTCCACCGTCGTGCCGACGAGCACGACCACGAAGACCACGCGCAGCGGCGTGATCAGCAGGGTGTTCACCGTTCGGGCCCGGTAGGAGACCGGAGCGATGTCGCCGTACCCGGTCGTCGATGCGCTGACTGTCGCGTAGTACAGCGCGTCGAGCAGCGAGACGTCGTCGTCGATGTCGCTGTAGCCGTCGCGGTCCAGCCAGACCAGCAGGGTGATCAGCAGGAGAACTCCCGCGCCGATCGCGGCACGACGCAGGATCGCCCGGACGGGGTCCACGGATGCGGTCGGCAGACGCAGCTGCCCACCTCGGCTCGAGGAACTCAGATCCCGCACGTCCATGAGTGTTGGCGCCCAGCGACGCCGTGACGGTGCGCGCGGACGTCAAGATCTCGTCAAGATCTCGGGCCAGGCACGGCGAGGCGGACGAGCGTGGGCCTTCCCATCACGTCGTCGCGGTCGGCCCGCTCGGGCTCTGCCGTGGAGCCTTCGCGACGCGGTGCGACGCTGGGGAACATGCCCGCTCCTGACCGCAGCGTCCGCGGAGTCCTGCCGGCTCCGACAGCAGGGATCTCCCGGTGGCGTCAGGCTGCGGGTGCCGCTGTCGCACTGCTCGGCATCCCCACCATCATGCTTGCCCTGGCCGGACGGCGCGATGAGGTGCTGCTGAGCACACCGTTGCTGCTCGTGCTCAGCGTGGTCGTCGTCGCTGCCCTCATCGGCGGGATACGTCCCGCGCTGCCCGCGGCCGTCTTCGGCTTCCTGCTGCTCAACTTCGTCTTCACAGAGCCGTATGGCACCTTCGATGTCCACCGCCTCGACCAAGGGCTTGCGCTGGTGGTGTACATCGCGACGGCGGCGGCGGTGAGCGTCGTCGTCGACGTGGCCGCCCGCCGGCAGTCGGAGGCAGCCCGGGCGTCGGCGGAGGCTCTGGAGCTGTCGGCCCTCGCCGGTGCGCAGAGCGGGGCGCAGGACAGCCCGGCCGAGGTGCTACAGCGCATCTGTGACGTGTTCGGCCTCAGACATGCAGCAGTGGTCGAAGCCGTCTCGGTGGGCTGGCGCGTCCTGGAGCAGGCCGGTCAACCGGGCGGCGGACCCGAGATCGTGGTCCCGGTGTCGGACAATCGTGCGCTGCAGGTGACCGGGAGAGCATTGAATGCCCCCGATCAGCGCGTGCTGACCGCCTTTGCCCGCGCTGCCGTCCGTGCCACCGAGGGCCGGGTGCTTGCTGAGCAGGCTGCGGAGGCTCAGCGGCTGGTCAGCATCGACCAGCTCCGCACCGCGTTGCTGGCCGGCGTGGGCCATGACCTCCGCACACCGCTGGCCGGGATCAAGGCGGCCGTCAGCAGCCTGCGCGCGGAGGACGTGCACTGGACGGACGCCGAGCGCGCCGAGCTGCTTGCGGTCGTCGAGACGTCAGCAGACCGCCTCGGTGGGCTGGTGACGAACCTCCTGGCCGCCTCGCGGCTGGACGCAGGCGTGCTGAGCGTGGACCTCGCTTCGGTCGACGTCGAGGAGATCATCGGCCGTGGCCTCAGTGGGCTCGGCGACAACAAGCGCGTCGTTGTCGACCTGCCCGGGCACCTGCCGCTGGTTCAGGCCGATGTGGGGCTTGCAGAGCGAGTGATCGCGAACCTGGTGGACAACGCCCTCGAGCACAGCGGCAAGGGCACCAACGTGCTCATCGCCGCCGCTGAACGCAGCCGCGATGTCGTCATCTCCGTCATCGACACCGGACCGGGAATCACCACGGCACAGAGTCGCGACCTGTTCGCTCCTTTCCAGCGGCTCGGCGATCGCAAGCCCGGAGGTCTCGGCCTCGGACTCTCCGTCGCGCGCGGCTTCACTGAGGCGATGGGCGGCACTCTCGAGGCCGAGCGGACACAGGGCGGGGGACTGACGATGAACGTCCGACTGCCGAAGGTGGAGTGGTGAGCCGGATCCTCGTCGTCGACGACGACATCACCCTGCTGCGCACCCTCACGTTGAACCTCCAGGCCCGCCACCACGAGGTCGACGCCGTGTCCAGCGGTGCCGCCGCGCTGACGAGTGCTGCGACACGCCGGCCGGATCTGGCCATCGTCGACCTCGGCCTTCCTGACATGGACGGGCTGGAGGTGGTGGCCGGCCTTCGACGCGGGTCCCCGCTGCCGATCCTGGTCCTGTCGGCCCGGGGGGAGCAGAGCGACAAGATCGCCGCGCTCGACGCCGGCAGCGATGACCACATCTCCAAACCCTTCGGAATGGAGGAGCTCCTGGCCCGGGTGAGGGCGTCGCTTCGCCGCGGCGGCCCAGGCAGCGCTGGCTTTCCAGTGGTGGTCGCTGCGTCGTTCACTGCTGATCTGGCCGCTCGCACGGTCACCTCCGCCGCCGGCGGCCACGTGCACCTCACGCCGACCGAGTGGCACCTGCTCGAGGAGCTCACCCGCCGCCCCGGCCAGCTCGTCGGCCAGCTCGAGCTGTTACGCGCGGTGTGGGGCAGCGTGTACGGCCACGAGTCCCGGCACTACCTGCGCGTCTACATGGCCCAGCTGCGCCGCAAGCTCGAACCCGATCCTTCCAGTCCGCGCCACCTGATCACGGTGCCCGGCAGTGGATACCGCTTCGACCCCTGAGGAGCAGCCGAGCCGCATGCGTCCCTCGCGCCGGCCGCCGTTCTTGACGAGATCTTGACGGCATCTTGACGGCTCAGGAGCCTGTGACTCCCCGGACCACCCCGACACTCGATATGTGGCTGCAACCGCGTCGGGGGGAGCCGGGGGAGGCCAACCCGCCTGCAGTGCTCGGGAGCCGCGCCGGTGAGCCTGCCTGTCCCCGGCCGGCACCGACCTGCCGAGCGACTGCCCCATCCCGGGCGGATCATCGCGGTCGGCTTCGCCGCCGCCATCGGCGTGGGTACCACGCTGCTGTCGACGCCGCTGGCCACCGCCGGCGGGGGAAGGGCCAGCCTGGAGGACGCGTTGTTCACCACGACCTCGGCCGTGTGCGTGACGGGCCTGGTCACCGTCGACACCGGTACCTATTGGTCCGGGTTCGGCCAGGGCGTGATCCTGCTGCTCATCCAGCTGGGCGGGCTCGGGATCATGACGGTCGCCAGCCTGGTCGCGGTGATCTTCTCGCGTCGGCTGGGCTTTCGCACGCGTCTGATCGCGCAGGCCGAGACCAAGGCGCTCACCGCTGCGGACATCCGCCGGCTGATCGGCCGGATCGTTCTGTTCAGCCTCATCTGCGAAGCCGTGGCGGCGATGATCCTGACGCTGCGTTTCGCGACGACCTACGACGAGCGGCCGACGAGGGCGTTGTACAGCGGTGTGTTCCACGCCGTCTCGGCGTTCAACAACGCCGGCTTCGGCCTCTACGCCGACAGCCTCGTGCGCTACGCCACCGATCCCTGGGTGAGCCTGACCGTCGCCACGGCCGTCATCATCGGCGGGCTGGGCTTCCCCGTGGTGTTTGAGCTGCTGCGGTCCTGGCGCCGACCCAGGACCTGGTCCGTGCTCACGGGCGTCACCGTGACGGTCACCGGGGCACTGCTCGTCGTCAGCACGGTCGTGATCACCGCCACCGAGGCGACCAACCCGGACACACTCGGTCCGTTGGACGGCGGGCAGACGCTGCTCGCCGGCTTCTTCACCTCGGTCATGCCGCGCACCGCCGGGTTCAACAGCATCGACATTGCGGCGTTGCGGCCCGAGACTTTGCTGTTCACCGATGCGTTGATGTTCATCGGTGGGGGCAGTGCCAGCACCGCCGGTGGCATCAAGGTCACCACGTTCGGCCTGCTGGCCTACGTGCTCTGGGCGGAGATGCGCGGCCGGCCCGACGTCGAAGTCGGGCGACGCAAGGTCCCCTCGACCAACCAGCGGCAAGCCCTTGCCATCGCGTTGCTCGGCATCGGCCTCGTCGTCATCTCGACCTTCCTGCTCCTGGTCCTGACCGCACTGCCGCTCCATCAGGTGTTGTTCGAGGCGATCTCCGCGTTCGCCACCGTGGGGCTGTCCACCGGCATCACTGCGGACCTGCCGCTCCCAGCGCACCTGCTGATCATCGGGCTCATGTTCATCGGACGCATCGGCCCGCTCACCATCGCCTCTGCCCTTGCCCTGCGTGAGCGCGGGCGGCTGCGCCAGCTTCCTGAGGAAAGGACCATCGTTGGCTAGATACAACGAGCCCGTCGTCGTCATCGGCCTCGGCCGTTTCGGCAGCGCCCTCGCACTCGAGCTCGCCCGCCGCGGCACCGACGTGCTCGCCGTCGACAGCCGCAGCCAGGTCGTCCAGCGCCTGGCCGGTCAGCTCAGCCAGATCGTCGCGGCGGACGCCACTGACGTCGAGGCCCTGCAGGCGCTCGGTGTGCAGCACTTCACCCGGGCCGTCGTCGCGATCGGCACCGACCAGCAGTCCAGCATCCTGGCCACAGCCACCCTCGCCGACCTCGGTGTCGGCGCCATCTGGGCCAAGGCGCTCGACGCCCAGCACGCACGCATCCTCGAGCGCGTCGGCGCCCACCATGTCGTCCTGCCCGAGCACGACATGGGCGAGCGCGTGGCCCACCTGGTCTCCGGTCGCATGCTCGACTGGATCGAGATCGATGACGACTGGGTCCTTGCCAAGACCCAGCCGCCCAAGTACCTCGCCGGAGTGCCCCTCGGCGAGTCCAAGCTGCGCTCCAAGCACAAGGTGACCGTCGTCGCCGTCAAGCCGGAGAACGGCACATCGTTCACCCACGCCGGCACGGACACGGTCCTGCGCTACGGAGACCACATCCTCGTCGGCGGCCGACCGGAGGACGTCGAGAAGTTCGTCGACACCCTGTGAGAGCGGGCGACGGGCATCGAACCCTCATGCCAGTTCGGAAGCCACCGCCAGAGTCCGGCAGGCGTCCGCCGGCTGTGGACGCGCAGGTCAGCGGCCCTGATGGCAGGCCGCTCGCCGGCATGCCGTTCAACTCGGGCCACGGCGACGGGCTCATCCTGTGGGCAGTGTTCGAGCGTCCCGGTGACGACGACCTCTCGGCGCTGCTGCGGGAATCGGGTTCCGACCCGATCGACGGGGACGATCCGCAGCTGCGCGAGGCTAGGAGGATTCACCGCCTGCAGTGGTCAGACGAGGGCTGACTTCTCGGGTCGGCGACGCAGAGATGTATGCCTCCGTCGTCGGCCCGGCTGCAGAAGGGGTGCAGGCGCAAAACCATGAGTCGGCGCGAGCCGCCGTTTGGACGCCACCTCGCGTGGCGGCTCAGCGGGCGTCGCGGTGCGCGACTTGGCCCGCGAGGTCGTCCCGCGCGCGGGCGACGCGGCTGCGGATCGTCCCGACGGGCACTTCGCAGGCCTGCGCGGCGTCGGCGTAGGACAGGCCGAGCACCTGCGTGAGCACGAACGCAGCCCGGCGGTCCGGGTCGAGCCGTGAGAGCAGATCGGCGGCGGCGACATCGCCGGTCGCGTCGGGGACGGTTTCTGCCAGTCCGCCTTGCAGCCGGACGAGCAGCCGGCGGCGGCGGGTCCGCCGGCGGAGCGCGTCGGCACAGGCGCGGCGGGCGATCGACAGCAGCCACGGCCGGAACGGTGCCCGCGCCTCGTAGGACGGCAGCGCCCGTAGCGCCCGCACGTAGGTCTCCTGCGCGAGGTCGTCGGCGCTGGCGTCGTCGACGAGGTAGGCGCACAGGCGGCGGACGTCTCCCTGGGTGGCGCGCACGAGCGCGGTCACGGCGACGGGGTCGCCGTCGCGCGCCGCGTCTGCCCACCCTGCCAGCTCGTCCACACCGACATGTTCGCAGATCGTCGGGAACCGAGTCGCAGGCTCGAGCGACCTGCAGGACGTGCGATGCGAGGAAGTGAGGACCGGGCTGTCGGCCCGGCTCGACGGCGAGGACGCCGGCGTGCCCGAGCAGGTGCTTGACGGGCACCTGGAGAGCTGTGGGGCATGCCGGGCGTGGCTGGACGGTGCGGCGGCGGCGTCGCGGCGGCTGCGGGTGCGTGCGGCGGAGCCGCAGCGCGACCTTGTGCCAGCGGTCCTGGCTCGGCTGAGCGACCCGGCGATCCACGGCCGGCCGTCCCGGCCGCTCGCCCGGCTGGCACTTGTCGGTACCGCCGTACTGCAGCTCGTCCTGAGCCTGCCGGCGCTGCTGTACGGACAGGAGGCGCACGCCGGCCTGCACGTGGCCCGGGAGGTCGGCGCGACCGACGTGGCGCTGGCGATCGGGGTGCTCGCCGCCGCATGGCGCCCATGGCGGGCAGCCGGAATGCTGCCGGTCGTCGCGGCGCTGGCGGTCGGCCTGTCGGCGACGACCCTGATCGACGTGCTCGGCGGCAAGGTGCCGGCTGCGGCGGAGGTGCCGCACCTGCTCGCACTGGTCGAGGCTGCGTTGCTGTGGCGGCTGCGCCGCAGCGCCGCGCCGGTGTCGGACAGGACGACGCCGGAGCGCCGGCGGCTGCGCAGGGTGGCGTGAGGCGGCTCACGGCGGTCCTGTTCGCGCTGTTCGCGCTGGTCGCGCTGCTGCTGCCTGCTCAGCCGGCATTCGCGCACGCCGCGCTGCTGGAATCGACGCCGGTGGACGGGGTGCTGCTGCAGGTGGCGCCGGGCGCGGTCGTGCTGCGGTTCAGCGAGCGGGTCGGGACCTCGCTGGGCGCGGTGCGCGTCGTGGCGCCGGATGGCAACCGCGCCGACACCGGCCGGGTCGAGACACGCGCGGGCGGCAAGGAGGTTGTCGCGCCGCTGCGGGACGGCCTTGCGCCGGGGACGTACCTGCTGCTGTGGCGGGTGGTCAGCGAGGACAGCCACCCGGTGAGCGGCGCGTCGACGTTCAGCGTCGGCCGGGAGAGTGCGGTCGCCGCGGCCGTGCCCGAGCAGAACGCCGGAGGGACTGCCGGTGCGCTGCTCACCGTCAGCCGCGGCGTCCTGTATGCGGGCCTAGTGCTGCTTGTCGGCGGCGTCGCCTTCGTCATGGTCGTCTGGCGTGCCGGGCAGCAGGTGCGGGCGGTACGCCGGGTGCTGTGGAGCGGCTGGGGCCTGGCCGTGACCGGCAGCGCGGCCGGGCTGCTGCTCCAGGGCCCGTACGCCGCCGGCCTGCCGCTGTCCGACGCCCCGAGCCTGGTCGACGATGTGCTGGGCACCCGCTTCGGCATGGCGACCGGGACCCGGTTGGCGCTGCTGGCCTTGGCCGGAGTCCTGCTCGTGCGTCGGCTGTCGTGGTCGACGGCGTTGCCGGTCGGTGCTGGGCTGCTGGTCACGACGTCGCTGGTGGGACATGCCGGCGCGGGTCAGTACGTGCCGGTCGCGTTGCCGGCTGACGCGCTGCACCTGGGGGCCGTGTCGGCCTGGCTCGGCGGGCTCGCGCTGCTCGCGTTAGTAGTGCTGCGGCGCGGCGAGATCCTGGCCGAGGTGCTGCCCCGCTGGTCGCGGTGGGCCGCGGGCAGCGTCGTCGTGCTGGTCGCCACCGGGACGTTCGCGTCCTGGCGGGAGGTCCGCGAGCTCGGCGCGCTGACCGGCACGACGTACGGCCGGCTCCTGCTCGTCAAGACCGCGCTGGTCGCCGGCATGCTCGTCCTGGGCGCACTGGGGCGGGCATGGGTGCGCCGGCACTACGCCCTGCCGGTCGTGCACGCGAACGCTGACCTGCCCGAGCCGGTGCGCACGGTGCCGGATGCGAGGCGGCTGCGGCGCAGTGTGCTGCTGGAGGCCGGTACAGCGGTCGTCGTCCTGGCTGTCACCGCGGCGCTGGTCGAGACGACGCCGGCGCGATCGGCGTACGCGCCGCTGATCAGCGAGACCAAGGTGGTCGCAGGTGATCTGCGGGTGCAGGTCGACCTCGAACCGGCCCGTGCCGGTCTGAACCAGATGCACGTCTACTACACCGGCGCCGGCGGCAAGGCCGTCGACGTCGAGGAGGTGACCGCCCGGTTCACCCGGGTCGGCACCGACGAGGTCGTCCCGGTCGACGTGCCCCCGGACTCGCTCGGCCACTACGAGCAGCTCAAGGTCCCGCTGCCCGACCCGGGCCAGTGGCGCCTGCTCCTGACGACTCGCACCAGCGACGTCGACGCGCCCGCCACCAGCTTCACCTTCCGCATCCGCTGAGACCATCGAGGAGAACCCTGTGTCCGTCGCTCGCCCGCTCGTCCCCGTCGCCGGCGCCCTCGCGCTGCTGCTCGTCCCGCTCGCCGGCCCAGCTGCCGCTCATGTCACCGTGCAGGGCCCAGGGGCCACTCAGGGCGGGTTCACCAAGCTGACGTTCCGGGCGCCGACGGAGAAGGATGCCCCTACCACCAAGCTCGAGATCGCCTTCCCGGCGGAACACCCGATCGCCTCGGTGCGCGTCAAGCCGCAGCCGGGCTGGACGTACACGATGACCAAGGGTGCGCCGTCCGTGCCGCTCGAGCAGCACGGTGCGCCGGTCACCGAGGTGGTGCAGCGGATCACGTGGACGGTCGCCGCGGGGAACAAGGGCATCGGCCCGACGGAGTTCGGCGAGTTCGAGGTCTCTGCCGGGCGGCTGCCCGAGGTCGACCAGCTGGTCTTCAAGGCGCTGCAGACCTACGCCGACGGCGAGGTCGTCCGCTGGATCGAGGAGCCGGTCGAGGGCGGGGAGGAGCCGGAGAAGCCCGCGCCGGTGCTGGAGCTCGCGCCCGCGGAGGAGGACGGCGACTCGGGCGCGGCCGCCTCGACGGAGGACAGCGAGCTGACACCGGCCGCCGCCGTCAGCGACGCCGAAACCGACGACGTGCTGAGCGTGGTCGCGCTCGTGGTGGCTGGGCTGGCGTTCGCGACCGGTATCGCCGCGTTCCTTCGGACGCGCCGATCTCCGAACACCTAGTGCGGCCACGCCGATGCCCGCCAGGGGGCGGGCAGCGGCGAGATCAGCCCCCGCAGGTGCCGTCCCGCCAGGAGATCCGTATGTCCCGCACCGCTGTGTCGTTTCCGTCCGCTCTCGTCCTGGCCGTCGCGCTGGCCGCGTGCGCCGGTGACGGCACGAGCCCGCCCCAGACGGCGTTCACCACACCGTCCGTGCCCCGCAGCTCGGCCCCACCGCCCTCGGCACCACCGTCTCCGCCCGCGAGCCCGACGTCGTCTGCGCAGGTCATCGACGTGCAGTACGTCAGGGGGAAGATCACCGGCGTCGAGCAGCGGGTTCCGGTGAAGCTGGGAGAGCAGGTCGTCATCCGCGTCACCAGTGACGTTGCTGAGGAGATCCACGTCCACGGCTACGACCTGTACGTCGACCTCGCCCCCGGTCAGCCCGCCGAGATCGACTTCGTCGCCGACCTGCCCGGCGCGTACGAGGTGGAACTCCACGGCGCGGGCCGGCCGCTGTTCCAGCTGAGGGTCGCGTGATCGTCCTCGCGCACGGAGTCGGCAGCCGCGCCGACCTGCCGGTCCCGCTCGCCCTCGCGCTGTACGGCGCCGGGCTCGCGGTCGTCGTCAGCTTTCTCGGCCTGGTGCTGCTCTGGCGCCGGCCCAAGCTGCTCGGCGACGCGGCCGGGCGACCGCTTCCGGATCTCGTCCGGACCGTCGTCGACTCGCCGGTCACCAAGGCGGTCGCTCGGGCGGTCGCACTGGTGCTGACCCTTGTCGTGGTCGCCGTCTCTCTGGCCGGACCGCCGCGCCCGAACGACAACCTCGCGCCGTATGCGCTGTACGTCACCTTCTGGGTCGGGCTGATCCCAGCCAGCCTGCTGCTCGGGCCGGTATGGGGCTACGTCAACCCGCTGCGGACCCTGCACGCCGGGCTGGCGAGGATCGCAGGCCCGGCTCCGGCCGAGACGCGGCTGCCGGCGCTCGGCTACTGGCCTGCCGCCGTCTCCCTGCTGCTCTTCGTGTGGCTGGAGCTCGTGCTGCCGGGCCGCGCCGATCCGCGCACCGTCGGGATCTTCCTGGTCGTGTACGGCGTCGTGCACCTCATCGCCGGGCTGTGGTTCGGCTCGGGCTGGTACGCCCGCGGCGACGGCTTCGAGGTGTACAGCGCCTTGATCGGCCGCCTGTCACCATTCGGGCGGCGCGAGGACGGGTGCCTCGTCGCGCGCTCACCCCTGGACGGTGTCGACGGGCTGCGGCCCGAACGCGGACTGACCGCCGTCGTGCTCGTGCTCGTCGGCTCCACCGGCTACGACGGGCTGTCCCGCACCCAGTTGTGGCAGGAGGGTCCGGGCCGGGACGCCTACCTCAGCGCCGTCCCGGGCACCGTCGGCCTGCTGGCCATGATCGCCCTGGCCGCAGTGCTGTTCGTCGGCGCGACCATGCTCGGCGGGATGGTCACCGGCCAGCCGGCACACCGCGAACCCGCGCTGTTCGCCCATTCCGTGGTGCCGATCGCGGTCGGCTACGCCATCGCGCACTACTTCTCGCTGCTGCTGCTCGACGGCCAGGCGACGTGGATCCTGGCGAGCAACCCGTTCGGGCAGGAAGGCGTCGATCTGTTCGGGACGTACACGAACGCCATCGACTACACGGCGCTCAGCCCTGGGACGATCGCCATCGTCCAGGTCGGCGCGATCGTGCTCGCCCATGTGTTCGGGGTCGTTCTCGCACATGAGTGCGCCGTGCGCCGGTGGCGGCGCAACACCACGAGCGGCCAGCTGCCGCTGGTCACCGTGATGGTGGCCTTCACCATCGGCGGTCTCAGCCTGCTGCTTTCCTCCTGATCGTGGCGCCAGCCGGGCTGACCCTGGCCGGGTCGTGTCTGCCGCCGGCGAGTTCGGGCGAGCGGCAGCTGCTGGCCGAGCTGCTGCAGCTGCGGACGGCGCTCGGGCCGTACGCCGTGGATCTCAACCAGTCGGTGACGGTGTTGCACCAGGGCCAGGGCGCGCCGGTCTGGGCGTGGATTCCGCAGCACCTGGGTCAAGGCGCGCGAGCGCGCCGGACTGCCGACGTCGGCACAACCACGACCTGCGGCACACCGGCAACACCCTGGCCGCAGCGACCGGCGCCAGCACCAAGGAGCTCAAGGCGGGGACGGGACACGCCGCGATGCGCGCGGCCTTGATCCACCAGCACACCTCGGTCGACCGGGACGCCGCCATCGCGGCGGCACTTTCGCGGCGGCGGCGGGGGAGACGGCGGCCGGAACGACCGGGCACGGCCGTTCGCCGTTGCGTGCCGAAGGGAGGGGCACCCCCGCGAGGTGCCACACATGACTTCCCTGGTACTGATCCCGCCCCACGCAGCGAACACGCTCGCCGGCTGAAACGGCGAGAGCCCGGCGCGAACCGGCGAACACGAGGAGCAACTCAGATGCAACTCGGGCCGCGACGAGCGTCGGGAACGGGAAGTTGCGGCTGGATCACCGCTGGCTCCCTGTCGTGGCGCGGCGCTACCTTGCGTACATGCCTTCCGACCGCGCAGACGGCGTCGAGCTGCTGCTCGGCGTCGACGGCGCGCTCGGGCAGATGGACTTCCCCAGCGTTGTGCAGGCGCTGCAGCGCGGCTATGAGTTGCTGGACCGCACCGCGCACCGTGTGCTCGGTGATCGCGCCGACGGACTGCGCTGGCACCTGACCGGCCTGCGTAAGAGCAGCGCCCTGACGATGCTGGAGGCATCTCCGACCGAGGATGTGACCCTCGCCGAGCTTCGGGAGATCGTCGACACTTACGCCCTCGACCTCGAAGATCCGGCTGCCCGACTGCCCGAGGAAGACATCCCGATCCTGCGGGAACTGCTGGCCGGGCTGGACCGAACCGGCTCCGGCTCCTTGTTCACGCAGCGCCGGGAGGGTGGCGGGCGAGTGATCGTCGCGCCAGCGCTTGTCCTGCCGCTGCTGGAGACGCCCGTCGACCGGCCACAGTTCAAAGTCATTGGCAGCGTCAGCGGGACGCTGGAGAGCCTGACGGTGCACGCGAAGCGCGAGGCGTCCCTTTACAACGATTTCGACAGGCGCCGCGTCGTCGTCTCCTTCGCCGAGGTGGACTACCCGCGGGTGCACGCCGCTCTGCGCAAGCGAGTGGAGGTTCACGGCGTGCTTCAGGAGGACAGCGCCGGCCGGCCGCTGCGGATCCGGCTGCAGGACATGGAGGTGCTACCCCAGGACGACGACCTGCCGACGCTCAGCAGCCTCGTGGGTTCCATGCCGAAGCTGACCGGCGGGCTTGACCCAGCTGAGTACCTCGAGCGCAACCGCGGGGAGATGGGTCTTGGTTGACCCGTTCCGGCGTCCGTACCTCGACGCACAGTCCTGGATCACTGCCCTGTCGGGGAAGGTCCCTACGCGGCCGATCTTGCTGAGTGGCTCGCCGCCGCCGATCGCGGCGAGCTGCAGATCGTCACGAGTGTCCTGATGCCGGTCGAGGTTCTCGGCGGCCGGCACGACGCCAGGACCCAGGAGAGTGCGGAGCGGGCCGAGCAGGCCATGCGTCGCAGCAGTGTCCAGCAGGTCAACGTCACCCGAATCATCGTCGCCGACGCCCGCCGTCTCAGGATCGACCACGGGCTCAAGACAATTGATGCGATACACGTCGCAACGTCCGCTGTCGGACGCGCCGACGTGCTGCTCACAAACGACGACAAGGTCCAGGGGCTCGGCGAGTCCATCGCGCTCGAGACGGTCGAACACGTCGAGGATGGTGCCGGGTGGATTGCGCCAGGCGTCGGCGATGCGCTGGACTGCTCCGTAGACCGCCTGCCGGTCGAGGTCGATCTGGTCGAGCACGAACTCGTCCGGATGCTTGGCTTCGACGTTCCAGCCGTCGAGACGGTGTGCGGGGAAGTCCTCGAGGTTGGTCGTGACGATGACCTGTGCGCGTGACTTGATCGCGGCGGCGAGTACGTGCCGATCCTTCGGGTCGGGCAGCTGGATGGCGTCGACGAGCGGCTGGTAGTCGACGACGAGGCAGTCCCGGACGGCTCGCACCATCAGCTCGCGGGTGCGGTCCAAGGCCGCCGGGTTCAGGTCTGGCCGGTTGCCGCGGAGGTTGTCGAAGACTTCGTCGAGGATCTCGTCGGTCCACTTCGCGCCGACGAGCCCGGCCTGCGCGATCCGGATGAGCAGGTCGCGCAGCGTGCTCGGGTACAGCACGTTGGCGTCGTAGACGACGATGAAGGACACGGTCAGACGAGTCCGAGCTCCTGCGTGAGAGCAGACAGTTCATCGGCAGCGTCGCGCCGTCGCTGGTCGTCCTTGCGCAGGTAGTCCATCAGAGATGCCGCCTTCACCCGCCGGTGCTTGCCGACCTTGCGGAAGTCGATCTGGCCGGCATCGAGCAGACCGATGAGGAACGGACGCGACACGTTGAGCAGGTTCGCGGCCTGCTGAGTGGTCAACTCGGCATGCGCCGGCACGACCGAGACGCCCTGGCCGGCGGCCATGTGCGCGAGGATCCGTGCCAGCAGCTCGACCGCTCCCCGGGGCACGGTGAGTGCCTCATTGCCGTGCTCGTCGTCTACGACGAGTCGGACGGCCTCATGGCCGTGGTGCCGGCTGAGGTAGTCCTTGACGTGGGGTAGCGCTGACGTGCGCGTGTACAAGGCCGAGGTCGTGACGCTCTGCGGCTCCGTCCGCTTCGCCGCCGAGCACCTCGCAGCGCATCGACGGCTCTCGCTGGAAGGCCGCGTGGTGCTGCTGCCAGCGCTACCGGTGCCGGACGATGGCTTGTTGACCGCCGATGTCGAGATGCTGGCGGTTCTCCACTGCCGGAAGATCGACGTGTCTGACCGCGTCCACATCGTGAATCCCGGCGGCTACGTCGGCCCGTCCACCGCCTCGGAGATCGCGTATGCCGAGGCAACCGGCAAGCAGGTCACATACGAGCACGGCGCGACGTAGGTGCCGATCTGCCTCCCTCAGGCGGCTGTGCCGCCGGTCCCAGAGGCCGACCCGTGAACATCCATTTCCGACGCGAGCAGCGACGCTTGTGTAGCGAGACGTAGAGGTCGCTGCCGACGGTGTGGATCAGCCGACGTGCAGGTACTGGCGGACGGCGGCGCGGATGACCTCCGAAACACTCGTGCCCTCTTCGGCGGCCCGCAGGAGCAGGTCGCGCTTGAGTTCGGGGTCAAGGCGGACCGATTCCACCGTGGCAATGCCCGAGCCCATCGTCGGCCGGCCCGGCTGGCGGCGGCGAAGGAGCTCCTCGACGTCGTACCCGTGCTCGGCCTCGTCCGCCATCGCCTCCACTGCCTCGTCGGTGATGAACGTGCCGTCGGCCTTCGTGCCGTGGTTCATGGTCACTCTCACCGTCCTGTCGACAACAGTCGCCGGTACTTGGCTCGCATGGGCATCGCATGGATGACAGCCGGTCCCTGGGGCCGGTCGAGGACGACCATCTCCAGGAGGTTGCCGGTCCGATCGGGGCCCAGCACCAGGTACCGGGTCGGGTCCTCGCCGATCTCCTCGACGAGCAGCGCATTCCTCAAGCCGTGCTGAATGTCCTCGTCCTCGATGCGGTGGCGTCGCGCCGAGCTGAGCACGTCCACGAGAGGAATCGTACTACGAAATCAGTGGTCTCCCGCACGCGCTGGGGGTGTGGACACAGAACGGGCACAGGCTGCCCGGATCGAACCCCCGACACCGCCCGACCCGCGCTGACATCCCCACGACGGGCTCACAGGGCCTCGAACGCGGCTGGCACCGCCAAACCTTGCAGATCGCGAGCCTTCGCCGTGGGTTAGCCGGACAATACCGATAACTTAGAACTACAGTGTGGTATTCTTCGCGGCATGCCACGGGCT